>JAPOYU010000085.1 GCA_026706395.1 Chloroflexota bacterium | reverse complement strand
CCTGCGACCAACGGTTTAGAAGACCGGTGCTCTGTCCACTGAGCTACAGAGGCAGTGTACAAAATTGTAGAATCCAGCCTGTGCACTGTCAATGGTTCACGGTGCGTTTTGTCGCCTCTTTGGATTGTCCATTGCCAAAGCTTATAGTAAAATATAGACAAGATTTCCGACTGCTCTTGTGCAGAAATGGCGCTGCAATTTTCTTGTGAACGGTTGATATTACGAAGCGCCCTGTAGGATTCGCTAAAGCGTAACTGTCAGGAGACACAATGGCGAAAGATAGAGAGCTTGTCGCCCGTCAGGAAAGCAGCTACAACGCGAGCAATATTCAGAAGCTTCCTCCGCGCGAACATGTGCGGCGGCGTCCCGGTATGTACGTAGGCGGTACCGACGCCCATGCGCTACATCATCTCATTTACGAAGTGGTCGACAATTCGATCGACGAGGCCCTCGCTGGTCGTTGCGACCGCGTGGAAGTGACGCTGCATAAAGACGGGTCGGCGACAATAAGGGACAACGGTGTTGGCATCCCGGTAGATCGGCATGAATCTGGCAAGTTGGCGCTGGAAGTCGTAATGACCGAATTCGGAGCTGGAGGAAAGTTTGATAACGAGGCTTACAAAGTTAGTGGTGGATTGCATGGCGTTGGCGTATCGGCGGTTAACGCGCTGTCAGCGAATTTGACCGCGACCATTTACCGTGACGGCCATGTGTGGCGGCAGACCTATCGCGAAGGAATCGCCACAAGTGAAGTTGATAAGCTGCGAGCGTTAAAAGACAGTGAAGAGACCGGCACGGTCATTACCTTTACTCCGGACTTTACCGTGATGGACCAGAACGAATTCAGCTTTAGTACGCTGATGACTCGATTTCGGGAGATGGCCTTTGTGACGCGCCGCGTCACCATTGCCTTGCGTGATGAGCGAGTTGAGCCGATCGCGCACGAGGCCACGTTCTATTTTGACGGGGGATTGCGCTCCTTCGTCCGTTATCTGAATCGCAACCGGCGGGAAATCCATCGCATCATTCATGTAGAACGTGAAATGGAATACGTCGACCGCAAGGACAATCCTTATATGATCGGCGTCGAAGTCGCCTTTCAATATGCCGATGTTAGTACAAATGTCGAGCTAGCTTTCACAAATACGATCAACACGCCTGATGGCGGCACGCACATTACCGGGCTCCGCTCGGCAATCACGGGCGTCATTAACCGGTACGCCAGAAAAGCCGGCTTGCTAAAGGAGAAGGAGGGCAACTTCTCCGGCAACGATACTTTGGAGGGTTTGACAGCGATCGTAAGCGTCAAACATCCAGACCCTCAATTCGAAAGCCAGACCAAGGTCAAACTCCTCAATCCGGAAGTTCAGGGCGCTGTTTCTCAAGTTGTCACCGAGGCCTTCAACGAATTCCTGGATACGAATTCACGCGAAGCTCGGCGCATTGTCGAAAAGTGTATGACCAGCAAGCGTGCGCGCGAGGCAGCGAAAAAAGCCCGCGACCTTGTGCGCAGCGGTCCGAGTCTGCTCGAGAGCAGCACCTTGCCTGGCAAATTGGCCGATTGTTCGGAGCGTGGTGAAGGGGCGGAGATTTACATTGTCGAGGGCGATTCGGCTGGCGGCAGCGCCAAACAAGGTCGTGATCGGCACTTCCAAGCGATTCTGCCTCTGCGCGGGAAGATACTAAATACGGAACGGGCGCGCATCGACAAGATCCTCGACAACAATGAAATCAAAGCGCTTATCTCCGCGCTTGGAACGGGCATCCATGATGAGATGACCATGGAGCGCTTGCGTTATGGACGGGTCATCATCATGACTGACGCAGACGTCGATGGCAGTCATATTCGTACGCTATTGCTCACGTTCTTCTTCCGCCATATGCCGCAGGTCATTCAGCAGGGCCATCTGTACATCGCGCAGCCGCCGATCTTCTTATTGAAAAACGGCAAGCAGATGCGCTACGTACACCCGGAGGCCGGCTATACCGATGAACAGCTGCTGAAGCGCGAGATTAAGAGATTCAAGAATCCCGACAAGGTCACCGTTCAGCGCTACAAGGGTTTGGGAGAAATGAATCCGGAGCAACTGTGGGAGACCACGATGGATCCCGAAACGCGCACTCTGCTGCAGGTGACCATCGAAGATGCTGCTGATGCCGACCGGGTTTTCGATATGCTCATGGGCGCCAGTGTGCCCCCCCGGAAGAAATTCATTCAAATGCACGCCAAGCAGGTGCGAAACCTCGACATCTAATTAGAGGGCTTGTCAACTAAAGCCCGGAAGACCTCGCGTCTTCCTTCGTCCAGCCGCGCCTTTCGCGCTTCGTTTCTTCTTGAAGCGCGCGCGCCATTGGTCCGCGCTCGCACACGGCATGCAGCAGCGCAGAGCCGAAGCTGCCTATGACAAGCGCCAACACCGCGAGGATTAATGGGTGCCATACAATGCCGCCCAATTGCACGTTTTCCGGGTGCAATACTAGGACCATCATCAGCACGGTAGGAAGAATCGCGGCGAAGCAAGCGGCTGAAAGATAGTTAAACAATGATGAGATTGTCCCGCCATAAACTGGCTGTCGGGCGCTCGACCGCTTGTGCACGATCCAGCCCAAACGAATTGCGATCGCGATCAGCGCTCCGCTGCCTATGACATCTACGAGGGAGGGTTCCATGCTTCCCTTCTAAGAACTCCGACCTGGTTGCGCCTAGAACAAGGTATAGATAAAGACGCCGGCGGGGCTTGAGCCGCCTACCACAATCAGCAGCGCGAAGACCAGAAGCGTGATGACCATAGGCAGCATCCAGTAAAGCTTTCGCTTCCACAAGAATGCCAGCAATTCACCAAGCACGCCCAGCCGCATGAAAAAATCCTGTAGAGCGCTTGGGGCATCAATGTCGTTCTTTGGCTTTGTAGTCATGGTTATGTGCTGCCTCATCAGCCACAATCAGCTCGATTTACGAACGATGTGCGAACCAAGCACAAGCATGTCGATATCGCTGTTGCGGAATGTATTGTAGGCTTCGCGAGGCGTATTGACAATCGGTTCGCCACGCAGATTGAAAGAGGTATTCAATACAACCGGTACGCCGGTTGCCTCGCCGAAAGTCTTGACAATGTCGTAGTAACGCGGGTTGGTATGGCGGTCGATGGATTGCAGCCGCCCGGTACCTTCGTGGTTGACCGCGTGAATCTCCTGCTGCTTGTCTTCTTTGATTGGCGCCACCACAAGCATGTAGCGCGGCGTATCGTGCTCGGCGACCTGCGGATAATCGAAATACTCCGGCGCGCGCTCGCGGAGGATGACCGGCGCGAAGGGCCGAAAAGGTTCGCGAAACTTGATCTTGGTATTGACGATCTCCTTCATGTCGGCGCCGCGGGGGTCAGCCAGAATGCTTCGATTGCCCAAGGCGCGCGGTCCCCATTCGAATCGTCCTTGGTGGAAGCCAATCACGCTCTGACGAGTCAGCGCATCGACAATCGTCTCGGTCAGCTTGGAGTCGTCATCGTAGCTCTCATACTTGAGTTGCGCGTCATCGAGGAAGGCGCGACATTCTTCGTCGCTATATCGTCTCCCATAATAGGCGTGTTTTTGTACCCAATTCCTCGGCTTGCCTAGGACGGAGTGCCAGACCCATAGCGCCGCGCCTAAAGCGCCACCGTCGTCGCCGGCAGCTGGCTGAATCCAAAGTTCTTCAAAAGGCGACTCGTTCAAGATGCGCCAGTTTGCCTTGGTATTCAGCGCCACACCCCCCGCCATGACTAATTTGTTAAGGCCGGTGCGTCGGTGCAAATACGTAGCGATTTTCACAAGAGCGTCTTCAGTAAACTGCTGAATGCTCGCCGCGACATCGGCGTAGTACTGATTGCTTTCGATGGCGGACTTCTCGGCTGAACGTTCCGGATGGGTGTTAAGCGTGAAGAATTCGGCCTCTGCATTGCGGCGTTGACCGAAGAGATCGAGGAACTTGCCACTATAACTCTGTGTCGTCGAACGGTGGAAGTCAAAGTATTCCATGTTCAACTGAAAGGCGCCGCTCGCTTCGTCGAGTGAAACGATCTTGCGGATCTTATCCATGTACCGGGGCCTGCCGTAAGGACTCATGCCCATGACCTTGTATTCGCCGTTGTTGACGCGGAAGCCAAGCCAAGCCGTGAATGTCGAGTAAAGCAGCCCTAACGAGTGAGGGAATCGCTGTTCTTCAAATAGCTCGATAGACGGTTCCCCGGCTACCGGCTCGCCCAAAGTACTTTTGCCCATGCCGAGCGTCGTGGTTGTCCATTCGCCGACCCCATCGACGGTCAGGATCGCGGCGTCCTTGAACGGGCTGGCGTAGAAAGCGCTGGCAGCATGGCTCATGTGATGATCGCAGAATAGAACCTTGTCGTAAGGCACGCCGATTCCACGGGCCACATGGCTGCGCACCCACAGCTTGTCGCTCAACCAGGTCAACATTGATTCGCGCCAGAAACCAGCCGAGCGCGGGAATGTATTTAAGGCAGTCTGCAAGATGCGCTCAAACTTCAGCAAGGGCTTTTCATAGAAGACGACGTATTCGAGGTCCTGCGCCTCGATGCCCGCTTGCTCCAGGCAGAAGCGTGCCGCCAATGCGGGAAAGCCGTTGTCGTGTTTCAGGCGTGAGAAACGCTCTTCCATCGCCGCCGCGACCAGCTCGCCGTCCTTAATCAAAGCCGCTGCAGAGTCATGATAGAACGCTGATACGCCCAGAATGTACATTGTCAGCCTTGTTCCTTGGCGGAGGAAATATCGGAAGGCACCGGAGTGCGTTCCAACCAAGTATTGTCGGCCTTCTTCCGGCGAAGCGGATCCATGAAAACCGTGGAGAGCAGTCCAAATGGAACCATGATAGTGTAGTAAAACGCGGTCGCGACAAATCGTCCGTTGAGATCGGCGACTATGGCCGAATTTATGCTGAAGCGCTCCCACGCGATGTCTTTGATTCGCTTCGTCATTCTGTCACCTTGCCGCAAGGACAACTTGTGCGATTGTCCCAGTTTGGAGTGATAATATCATCTATCAAGGTTAGACTGATTCAACTGATCAAGCAAGGCGATTCGCGCAATATTGTGACCGACTTGATTCCAGTGCGTATCGGCGAAAAAGTAGGGTTGCAGCCCGTCTGCGATGGCGTCTGCTAGCGGCGGTGTTAAGTCAAGAAACTCTATACCCAGTTCCTCCGCCAGTTTCGCTAATAGATCTCGCTGTGCGGAAAGGTTTGCGTCGATGACGCTGCCGCCCGAGATCTCGAATTGCCTATTCAGGCGCGAGACTACCGTCGCCTTGCTCTCTTCGCCCAGCAACGCCCAATAGAGCTCCGCCTTCTGTGGGATGTACATAAGCACAAAGCGGTCCCCGCGCGCATGCTGGACTGCTGCCATTTCAGCAATACTTACACTCGTCAGGCGAAACGTCTCACTGTCGCGCAGGGTCTCAGCGTCCAGCCGCAATACCGCGAGAAACTCGTCATAGAAGGCAACTGGCTGTGGTGGCGAGGTTTGGGCTGCCTGTGGGTAATGGCACGGCGTCGAGTCGGTATCGAACGCCTGACGCAGATACAGAATCAGATTGAAGAGCACAGAGTATTCGAACGCTTGCTTGCCTTGATGGGTTCTGTCGGTATACGATTCGCCTTTCGCCAGCAAGTCCGTAAACATTGAATTGTCTTTCAGATCATTGCCGGCAAAATAAGCAAGCACAACTGTTTTCGGCTCACGAGGCGCGGCGAAGGTTTCAAAGACACGCTGCTGTTCGATAGCGCCGCTGCCGGGCAGCCCCAAAACCAGCTTAGACTCCACAATACCCTCCCAAAATGGATCCACTATGGCTTCGGCGGCGACGAAGGAATCACCGATGATCACCAGGTCTGTGAGCGCTAGCCAAGGTTCCGCGTTGCGGAATCCATGCGAATCACGCACGAAACTGACGCGATAGGATTCAAATGGGGGTGCATCGTTTGGTGACAAACAGGTCAGTTTATACAAGTCGCCACTGGCGCGAGTTATCTCATAATCGACGATCTGGCCCGCCGGGTACTCGCGCGCGCCGTGCTCGGTTTCGAGCCGGAATCCGCTGCGTTCAAGGTATTGCGGCATCTGCTCAATTAGTGCCTGCGGCAGATGTGGAAAGACGAGCTGGAGCAGGCCTTCCAGAGCCGCCAAGGTGAATAAAGCGACCATTCCAAGCCGCTGGACACGTTTCCTTAGGAGGCCTAGACGGAGTTTAGCGCTAATCGTATTCACCGACCGAACTGTAGCGAGCGCGTCGTAATGGCGCAGGTCATCATAGCACGCTACGCCCCACTTGCTCAGGCCGGCTCAATTGCAGGAAAAGAAACCAATATTGAATTCATCACCAGGCGGCGAAAGTCGAATCTTCAAAAGCATCGTCTCGAGTCGGTAGATGTCGACCAAAGTGATCAACAGATCCGAAAGACTATCCATCGCCAGTAGTTGTTGTTTCTGCGGGTTATCTGTCTGCAGAAGAATTGAGGCGATCTGCGCAATTGCTCGTGGCTGCTGGGGCAGCTTGCTCGGGTCAAAGCGAGACCCCGACGATGAGGCCAATATATCGACGTAGCGCAACAGCAACGGGCGCAATACTTTGCCGTAGACCTGTACAACACTGGGCCGATCTTCGGCCGGTGCAAAGTACTCCACATCGCCAACGAGGTAAGGATTGCTACGGTCCAGCGCTTTGATTCGAAAGCGCCTTTTACCAGTTGTAACGATATTCATGCGTCCAAGCGGCAACCTCTGGACTTGGCTGATGTCCGCAGTACAGCCGACTTCATATGGCGCGGCTGTCGGTCCGTGGGATTCGGCTCCATGTCGTATCAGCACAACACCAAATGGCTCATCCGCGTCGATGCACCAGTTGATCATGGACTTATAGCGATCTTCAAATATATGCAGTTTCAACTGCATTCCGGGGAAAAGCACTGTATTTAATGGGAAGAGCGGAAGATCAGCCATCGCCGGGCAACTCAGGTCACAGAATTCTAACCTTGGATGCAACAATTATAACCTAGACTGGCGTTTCGAGACACATCACCGCCGGAAGCTGGAGACCCAAAGGGACCAGCCGCCAACCGGCGACCTGTTACAGTTTCGGCCCGCTATGCCGTTCAATCTCCTCTTCAAACAGGACGCGGCGCAGAACCTTGCCGATGAATGAACGAGGCAGCGCCTGTCGAAACTCAATCTCCCAGGGTACGGCGTAGGACTCAAGGCGTTTACGGCATAGCTCAAGCAATTCCTCTTTTGATAGGGCGCTATTCGGTCTTGGTACAACAAACGCTTTGATCTTTTGCTTGCCCGCTTCATGACCGACGCCGACAACGGCCGCTTCCAATACCTTGTTATGTTCATAAAGGACTTCTTCGACATCGCGCGGATATACACTGAAGTCGCCGGTGAATATCGTATCGCGCTTGCGGCTGATAATCTTGAAGTAGCCGTCATCATCCATCACGGCCACATCACCCGTATGCAGCCAGCCGTCCTGAATTACGGATTCCTCATCCGCTGTCTGCCGCCAATAGCCACGCATGACTTGAGGACCTCGCACGACCAACTCCCCGATCTGTCCGGTTTGAAGCTCCGTTCCGCTAATCAGGTCGACTATTTTTGCGTCCGTATTCGGCAAGGGAACGCCGATCGAACCGACCTTGCGCAGACCGTAAAGAGGATTGGAATGCGTGACGGGGCCGGCTTCTGTCAGACCGTAGCCTTCGACTAATCGGCCGCGCGTGAGCTTTTCGAATGCCTCCTGTACTTCAACCGGCAAGGGCGCTGCCCCACTGATACATGCTTTGATCGATGACAGCCCATAGCTGCGGACGTTCTTCGCCTGGTTAATCAATGTGAACATGGAAGGCACGCCCGGAAAGAGCGTCGGTTTGTAACGACGAATATGCTCCAAGACCTGCTTCAATTCGAATACCGAGATTATGACAATCTTCGCCGCAATAAGGATCGGTAAGTTCATGGCCGCCGTCATGCCATAACTGTGTTCAAAGGGCACAACCGCCATAATAACTTCTTTGCCGTAGTCGATGTCTTTCATCCAGTGGCGCGTTTGCAGTGCATTCGCCACGAGATTGACGTGCGTCAAGCAGACGCCGCGCGGTTCACCGGTTGTGCCGCTGGTGTATGAGATAACCGCGAGATCATCCGGCTTTACTTCCAGGTTGGGAGGGCTGCTGTCCTGCTTGTCCATTACTTCTGACATAAAAAGACCAATTTGCTGCGCCAGCACTTCATCTTGATCGCTAGGGTGTTTGTGCCGGCCAAATGCCGATTCGCTGCTGGTTGTAACATGCTTGCCGATGCCGGTGAATATGACGAGTTGCGTATCGGTGGTCTGTTGTATCAACTGTGCAAGCTCGCTGAAGGCGCTTAAGGTGACCAAGGCCTTCGCCTCTGTTTCCCGGGCGTGGCTAACGATCAGCTCGGCATTAGCATCCGGATTCGACAGAACGACAACCGCCCCTAACTTCAAGATAGCGTAGTAGGCGACGATGAATTGCGGTGTATTTGGCAAGACGATCTGCACCCGATCTCCCTGGCCAATCCCCATGTGGCCAAGCCCGCGTGCGAACCGATTGACTCGCGTTTCCAGCTCGCGATAGGTCCAGGTTTTGCCGTAGAAAACCGTTGCGATTCGCCTCGGCGCCCAATCAGCGGCGCTTTCCAGGAACCGGAAAAGCGGTTGCTGAGGGATCGGAATCGTGTGCGCGGTGTCCTTTTCATAGTGGCCAAGCCACGGACGTCCTCTTGCCAATTCGTCAAGCGCCGAAATCGAGCGCCAGGTGCTGCGCTTGCCGGACACAATAAAGCGCTCAATGGCGCGATTTACCGCATCATGCCGCTCCAGTTGCACTTTGTGCTTGGCCGAGCCTACATCTTGCACATCGGCACCTGGGATAAGTTTGCCGACATCGTCATAGACGTAGCGGGGGAAGTAATTGTCGCGTTCGCCGGTGATGACCAGTGTTTCATTGCTGATGTTTCGCAGCTGCGACCATGCCTGCCAGCCATGCATATTGTTGAGAAACATGTTCTTTAGGACGTGATATTCGGCGTCCCACTTGCGCCGGTAGCGCCAGAAGGGCAGGGCAACGTGCACCGGAATATGGAACAGGAGCGCGGCGATTTTAGGTAAGGGGTATTCCCCGGCGCATGCCACAAGAATCAACTTCTCTATGCGCTCTGGAAAGGCATTTGCGAACTCTATACAGACTGCGCCGCCAAACGAATGCCCGGCCAATATGAACTTTTCCGGAAGATTCAACTCCTCGACAACATCGTGCATATCCTGTACAAGTTCCGGCATGGAATAGGAACTGTGCGGCGCATCGCTTTGCCCATGCCCGCGTAAATCAGGCGCGACTACTCGATATTGATTCGCGAAATGGGCAAGCTGATACTCCCAAGACTCGGCGACACCCGCAAAACCGTGTTGAAAGAACAAGCTTGTCTCGACCCCTTGCGGATGCAGGTCGATAACACTCAAGTGATCACCCGGATATCCCCGTATAGGAACCCGAACACGATATAGATTGAAGTCCAAATGGGTGACGGAGAGCTTGTGGCCGCGGATTCGTCGTTTCATAAGTCAGTTTTGGCAGGTCGCATGTCCGTTTTCTAGGTCAATTCGTGACGAACTATGCTGTTGCGTCGCCGGTCGATTCGACCGCTATCTACATTTGGGCCAGTTTGCAGGCATTATATCCGAATCCCGGCGCATCCCAAAACGACGCCGTACTCGCTTGCGGAGGCATTAGTGAGTAAAATGAGGATCATTGCCGCTGGCCGAGCAAGAGGAGTTCAGCATGTCATCGCCCCTTGTGACTACCGCATGGCTGGAAGAACATCTGAAGGACCGGGACATCCGGATTATCGAGATCCGCGGCAAAGTGCTGCCACCGACCGATCCGCCCCCACATTATTTTACTGACCGCGCGGGCTACGAAGCGGCGCACATTCCGAACGCCGTCTTCGTCGATTGGCAGGTCGATATAGTCGAACCGGGATCGCCGTCGAACGATGTTGCTTCTCCGCAGCGATTCTCAGAACTCATGGAAGGTCTTGGCATAAGCAACGACTCCTGCGTCGTGGTGAGTGATGACGCGGCGAGCATGTTTGCCTGCCGCTTGCGCTGGGCTTTGCGCTACTATGGTCACGAGAAGGTTTATGTGCTCGACGGCGGCTGGAGCAAATGGCTGGCCGAAGGTCGCCCAGTCAGTTCGGAGATCCCGCATTTTGAACCTAGGAGGTTCGTGCCAAAAGTGAATCTAAGTCTGAAGGCGACTACCCAAGATATCTTGCGCGGACTTGAAGCCGAATCTCTTCAGTTGGTGGATGTGCGCTCGCCAGCGGAATACGCGGGGGTAGCGTCACGGGCGCGGCATGGCGGTCGTATTCCTACTGCGGTCAACCTGCCGCGCAAGACTATGGTCGCGGACGACATGACACTGAAACCGGCCGCCGAACTGCGCCTGCTCCTGCACGAGAAAGGCATTGACTTTAACTCGCCAGACACCGTGCTCTATTGCAATTCTGGCGTATCAGCGACGGTTGGCATGCTGGCTATGGAAGTGGCCGGCGCCGAGAATCTGCGGATTTACGACGGCTCCTGGAAAGAATGGGGCAACGAAGACTCAACACCAAAAGCGATCTAGAACTGTCGCTGCAAATGTCGTCCGCTGCTTTGCGTGTTGGTAAGGAATTCTAAAGTGGATTAGTCTCAGAAGCGATCGCAATGTCGACCGAAGATAGATAGGGCCGATAGTGGAACTTAGCGTATATAGAGACGCAAATGCCTTTGAGCTTTTGGCGCCCGAGTGGAATACAGTAGTGCAGCGCGCGCCAATTGATCGCATATTCTATACTTGGGAATGGCAGAAGACTTGGTGGGAAGCCTATCAACCCGGCGAATTGCTGCTTCTGACTTGTCGCGCGGGCGATTCCCTCGTCGGCATCGCGCCGCTCTTCGTGACTGGGCCGCAGGGCGAACGCCGAGTGCAAATCATCGGCTGCGTCGACGTAACTGATTATCTGGATGTCATAGCGGACGCGACACATTTGAAGCCCGTATATGCCGTGTTTTCTGACTTTCTTGCCGCCAATCACCACGAATTCGACTTGCTCGATCTGTGTAACATTCCCTTTAACTCTCCCACAAGGCAGTTGCTGCCGGACATGCTGCAAGCGCGCGGATTCAAAACTGCAGTTGAGCAGCAGGAGGTTTGCCCAGTCATTGAACTGCCTGGCAATTGGAGTGGCTACCTGAGCCTGCTTGACAAGAAACAGCGTCACGAAATCAGACGCAAAATCCGCCGCGCGCAAGGTAATGAGAAAGCAATCGACTGGTACATCGTAAACGGATGCCACAATCTGGAGGAGGAAGTATCCCAGTTTGTACGTCTCATGGCGGCCAGTGACAAGGAAAAGGAAGAGTTCTTGCGCAACAGCAAAAACTTGCGCTTCTTCAGGGAAATCGTTCCCTTGCTGCAAGACCGCGGCTGGTTGCAAATGAACTTTCTTACCGTCGACGAAGTACGCGCTGCTGCCTACATCAACTTCGTCTACGGTGACCGTGTCATGGTCTACAATTCAGGACTCGATCATCAGGACTACGGCGACTTGAGCCCAGGAATCGTACTTCTCGCCTACAACATAAGGCATGCGATTGAGCAGGGCTTTCAGATTTATGATTTCTTGCGCGGCGGCGAAGCTTACAAGTACCGCATGGGTGGCCGCGACACGTCTGTATTGAACATACAAGCGACTTATTCTCACTAGCCCCGTCGATGGAGTGGCCATGTCCATCGAAAGAATAGCGTTGATCAGCGTTCACATAAGCCCGCTGGCTCCCATGGGCGCGGCGAAGACGGGCGGGATGAACGTCTACATTCGCGAATTGTCGCGTGAACTCGGCAGCCGAGGCTATCAGATTGATATCTTCACACGACGCTCTCATAAATCGGAGCCGGTTAGCGACATAAGCATCGGCGAAAATGTTCGCGTGGTCTATCTTGATGCTGGCCCCCCCTTGCCCTTGACTCCTGAGGACCATTACGAGTTTCTGTCGGAATTCACCGCGCAACTGATGGCATTTTCAACGCTGCACAGCCTGTGTTATGACATCGTGTACAGTCATTACTGGCTGAGTGGCTGCGTGGCGGCCAAACTCAAAGAAGCCTGGAGCATACGCTTTGTTCACATGTACCACACGCTGGGGCATATGAAAAAGCGCATCGAAGTAAATTCTCATTATCAACCTGACCGCCGCATTCTGACTGAAATGAATATCCTGAAATGGGCGGACCGCATCATCGCAGCCACCCCGGCGGAACAGGCGCAACTGCGCTGGCTGTATCGTGCGTCACGCCGTCAGATCACGGTCATTCCACCGGGCGTAAACACCGGGCGCTTTAACTATTCCATGTCCTCTGGCGCGGCTCGCGAATCCTTGGGCATCAAGCCAGAAAGCAGCATGCTGCTCTTTGTCGGGCGGATCGAGCCGCTAAAAGCCGTTGACACGATTCTCGAGGCGCTTCACGTGCTGCGAGATCGGGCGCCGCAGCTTCTGCAACAACTGCATTTCATGATCGTCGGTGGCGACGGGCAAAGCAAGGGTGACCGAGAACTGAAGCGCCTGCAGAGCCTAAGTGCGAAGCTGGGCATTGACTCCCTCGTGAGTTTCGTTGGCGCCAAAGAGCAATCGGAGCTGCCACGCTTTTATGCCGCCGCTACCGCGGTGATCATGCCCTCAGATTACGAATCATTCGGCATGGTTGCGCTGGAGGCGATGTCGACCGGTACACCCGTGATCGCGTCGCAGGTCGGTGGACTGCAGTTCCTCGTGCGCGATCAGGAGACCGGATACCACATCCCGGCTCGTGAACCGATATCACTGGCCGACTGCATCATCGAATTACTGACCGATCCAACCAAGACAGCGATGATGGGCCTCAGCGCCGCCCGCGCTGCGAAAGCCTACGCCTGGTCAGAAATTGCGGATAGATTGCTGCGCGTATTTGAAGAAGTCGCCTGCGAAAAGCTGAGGAAAACCTAGCCGCCGTAAGAGTTTGGTATATCGTTGACTTTGGCTTCGATATATGGCGGCTCCAGCATATAGTCCAGCGCGTCCGCTTCCGATACCTGGGTCTGCCCCATGTGATAAAGCGTGTTATTGAAGCCGTCATACCGATAGCGGCGATTCACCCAGCCATGGAGGTTGTGCTGGAACAGCACATGAAACTGGATCGATTCGTCCTCGGCCAAAATATCCTCGCGCAAGATCCACACAGGAGCATACTGTTCCAAATGGGGACGCGACTTCTGATCGCGCAGGTCTTTCAGTTGATCTACAGTCGTCATCTTTTCCCCGTATACTGATCCCGCCGCTCAAGTCGGGGACATTCTAGCTTCGAGCGGCACATAAGACAAGTCGCTTTCAGCGCATGGGCACCGGACAGTTCAAGCGACATGGAGCCAGCATCCACTTCCAAATCCTGTAACTTGCATTAAACTAGGCGCGTTTAGACGGACATGGCAATGGAGCGTTTCGATGGTGGCATCTGACGTAAAAAAGGTGGTTCTGGCATACAGCGGCGGGCTTGATACCTCGGTTATAGTGCCTTGGCTCAAACACAATTATGGCTGCGAGGTGGTTTGCTTTTGCGCCGATCTGGGTCAAGAGGATGAACTGGACGGCTTGGAAGGAAAGGCTCTGGCATCTGGAGCGTCGAAGCTCTACATTCGTGACCTGCGCGAGGAATTCCTGACAGACTTCGTCTTCCCGACAATGCGCGCCGGCGCTGTCTATGAGCGCGAATACCTGCTTGGCACGTCATTTGCGCGCCCGCTGATTGCCAGGCACATGGTCGAAATAGCCGAGCTGGAAAAAGCTGATGCCGTGGCGCACGGTTGCACCGGCAAAGGCAATGACCAAGTCCGCTTCGAAGTATCCACGATGGCGCTTAATCCCAAACTACGGACCATTGCTCCCTGGCGTGAATGGGATATCCGTGGGCGCGAGGACGCGCTGGCATACGCAGAAGAATTCCGCGTCCCCGTCTCACAGACCGAGAAGGACATCTACAGCCGGGACAGAAATATCTTCCATCTTTCGCACGAAGGCGGCCTCTTGGAGAATCCGTGGAATGAACCGGAAAGCCTGATGTTCCAAATGACCCGCGATCCGGAGGATGCTCCCGACCAGGCTGAGTACATCGAAATCGGCTTTCGGCAGGGCAATCCAGTCAGCCTTAACGGGGAAGAGATGAGCGCGGTAGACTTATTCGTCGCGCTCAACCAGTTGGGCGGCCGGCATGGCATTGGCCGAACGGATATAGTCGAAAATCGCCTGGTGGGTATGAAGAGCCGTGGCGTTTACGAGACACCGGCCGGAACTATCGTGCATCGCGCTCACCAATTATTGGAAAGCATCTGCCTGGACAAGCATACGATGCAGTACAAAGACATGGTCGCGCCAAAGTATGCCGAACTCGTATACAACGGCATGTGGTACAGCAAGCTGCGCGAGGCGCTTGATGGCTTCGTTACGGTGACCCAGGAGACTGTGACCGGCACCGTGCGGCTCAAGCTCTACAAAGGCAACATTATAGTCGCCGGGCGCAAGAGTCCATACAGCTTGTACCGTGAGGATTACGCCTCCTTCGGCGAGGAAGACGTTTACAACCAGCAAGATGCCCACGGCTTCATTCAACTGTTCGGCTTGCCCATCAAAGTCGAAGCTATGTTGGAAATAGAGGGCGGCGAATCAACCGATTACCGGCATCCCGATTACAGTCGCTTCAAGCGTGACTGAGCCAGGCGCGGAAAGACGCTAATATGAGCCTTTGGGGCGGACGCTTCAGCGAACCCAGCGACGAAGATCTGCGCGCTTTGAACGATAGTATCGACTTCGATCACGTGCTATACGCCGAAGACATCGAAGGCAGCATCGTGTACGCGCGCGCTTTGGCTGATGCCGCTGTGATCCAGCAGGACGAAGCCGAGAGCATAATCGCGGGCTTGCAGCAAGTCATGCAAGAATTCGACGCCGACGCCTTTGAGCTTCAAGAGAGCGACGAAGATATTCACACGGCGGTGGAGAGACGCCTGACGGAAATAGTCGGCGAAGTCGGTGGCAAGCTGCATACCGGCCGCAGCCGCAACGATCAAGTCGCGACCGATTTCCGGCTCTGGTCGATGCGGGCCGCCGACAACCTCGCCGGCGAGATCAGACTGCTGCAAGCCGCGCTCATCAGCATCGCCGAGGAGCATATTGATACGCTTATGCCCGGCTATACCCACCTCCAACCAGCACAGCCGATCACCGCTGCTCACTGGCTGATGAGCTTCTTCTGGATGCTCGAACGGGATCATGATCGCCTGCTTGCCGCCAGGGCGCGTATGGCTGAATGCCCACTGGGATCGGGCGCGCTGGCCGGCAATCCATTCCCGATCGACCGTCAGCAGTTGGCTGAGGACCTGGGCTTTGATCGGCCCAGCGCGAACAGCCTTGATGCCGTTAGCGATCGAGACTTCGTGGCCGATATGCTCTACTGCATTGCGCTTTGCGCGATTCATTTGAGCCGGCTGGCAGAGGACATCTTGATGTACTCCAATCCAGTCTTTGGCTTTATCACGCTCGACGATCGTTACAGCACCGGCTCAAGCTTGATGCCGCAGAAACGCAATGCCGACCCGATGGAATTGATGCGCGGCAAGTCCGGTCGACTGATCGGTAATCTGGTTGGCTTCCTGACGACGCTCAAAGGCTTGCCCAGCGGCTACAACAAAGACCTGCAAGAAGACAAGGAAGCCTTGTTCGATTCGCTCGAAACCTTGTATCGTCTCCTGCCGGTGCTGGCAGCGACAATTGGTAGCTTGCAAATCAACCACGATGCGATGGCGGCGGCTTTGAGCAACGATTTACTCGCGACCGATCTGGCGGATTACTTGGCGCGCAAAGGCATGCCGTTCCGCCAGGCGCATCATTTAGTGGGCGCCCTGGTTCGTTTGGCTGCTGAGCGAAATATCGAGCTGCCTCAGCTTGAACTTTCCACGCTGCAATCCGTCAGCAGCGCCTTTGAAAGCGATGTCGCCGAGGTCTTCGACTTCAGACGATCAGTGTCGCAGCGCAAGACCACAGGTGGCGCCGCCCCTTCCGCGCTACGCGATCAAATTGCGCTGGCAAATGCGCGAATTTCATAACATTGTGCATATTGTACAGGGAATCGGCGGCAGTCTATATGAAAGTTCCAGCCTGATTCGCCTCAGCAGGTGAGTTCACTTGACAGAAGTAAGAAAACCCGTTAGGCTCTCCACGCTTGCCAATGTTTAACGAGGCGCGGAATGCGCAACCAACCCGGTATCATAAGCAGCCTCATTCTTGTCCTTGTCATCGTCCTCGTGATTATCGGTGGACTTTAAGGGCTTGGGCGGACGACATTCCGAACGGACTGAAGACAGGAGCCTCCCAAGCCACGGGGGGCTTTTTAGTTGAGTGGCAGCGAAACGGTATCGGCGGAAGACCGAGGAACAATTTTACAAGATGCACGAAATGGATCGCGGGCAGGGCAGCGGTATGCAGAATGACCAGACTCATCCCTGGATTGAGTCTGGATCCCAGATGGGCGCTTGCTTCGTTCCTAACTTAGGAGCAAGCGAGCGTCTTCTGTTTGATTAGGTATTGGAATCGGGGACTTGTACATGACGGCTGAATGGATATGGCGGAACGGCGAGTTTGTGAAGTGGGACGACGCTACAGTGCACGTCAGCGCACACGCCTTGCATTATGGTTCGAGTGTCTTTGAGGGAATACGCGCCTACGACACGCCGGACGGTCCCGCGGTCTTCCGGCTGCGCGAGCATAGCGAACGGCTGATGCACGGCGCGCGCATCATGCGGATCGAGCACGACAACAGTCCTGAGTTGCTGGACGCCACAATCATTGAAACGATCCGCCGCAATGGACACGCCTCCTGCTACATCCGCCCGATCATCTTCCGCGGTTCAGGCGCCTTGGGCTTGGAGGGGCGCGGCCGGACGACGACCGAGACCGTCATACTCACCATGGAGTGGGGTCGCTATCTAGGCGCGGAAGCGATTGAGCAGGGCGTCGATGTGCAGATCAGCTCCTTCCGTCGGATGGCGCCCGACACGCACATGGCTTTGGTCAAGGCAGGCGGCAATTACGTCAACAGCCAGTTTGTCAGCATGGAAGCGCATGACAATGGTTTTGAGGAAGGTATCGCGCTGGATGTCAACGGCTACGTAAGCGAAGGCGCCGGCGAAAACATCTTTGTCATTCTCGATGACGTGGTCTATACGCCTGGCGCTTGGTCATCAATTCTGATGGGGATCACCCGTGACAGCGCATTGACGATCCTTGCCGATCTGGGCGTCGAAGTTCGCTTCCAGCCTGTCGCAAGGGAGATGCTGTACATGGCGGACGAAATCTTCTTCACCGGCACCGCTGCCGAAGTAACGCCGGTCAAGTCTGTGGATCGGATATCTATCGGCTGCGGCAAGCGCGGACCGGTCACGGAAGCGGTGCAGCGCGAATTCTTCGCCATCACCGCCGGTGAGGCGCCTGACAAATACGGTTGGCTGACTTTCGTGAATGCCTAATGCGTTGGATCCGGATGTAAGCGAGGTTTCCAGGAGGCGATGATGAGACTCAAAGGTTCGGAAATCATCATGGAATGCCTTTTAGCCGAAGGCGTACATGTCATGTTTGGCTATCCTGGTGGGGCGATCCTCCCCACCTACGATGCGATGGCGAAATACGACGACCGTCTTCATCATGTCCTCGTCCGCCACGAGCAAGGGGCCTCACATATGGCGGACGGATATGCTCGCGCAACCGGCGAGGTCGGCGTCTGCATCGCCACTAGCGGTCCGGGCGCGACTAATCTGGTGACGGGTTTGGCAACCGCGATGATGGATTCTTCGCCAATTGTGGCCATTACCGGGCAGGTGCCTATTCCCGCAATCGGATCCGACGCCTTCCAGGAGACCGATGTAACTGGTGTCACGCTGCCGATCACAAAGCACAATTACCTGGTCACGGATGTACGCGAGTTGGCCTATACCATGAAAGAAGCCTTTCATATCGCGCGAACCGGGCGTCCGGGCCCCGTCTTGGTTGATGTGCCAAAAGATGTTCAGATCGCTGAGACCGAGTTTATTTACCCGGAAGCTGACATAGTCTTGCCGGGCTATCACCCTCCGTCCGCCGCCGAAGAGCATGAGATTGATGCGGCGCTGAGGTTGATTGCCGAAGCTGAGCGCCCTATCATCCTCGCCGGGCACGGCATCATGATGTCCGGCGCGATGAACGAAGTGCGCGAGTTGGCTGAACGAGCGCAGATTCCTGTCACGTTGACGCTGCTCGGAAAGGGCGCCCTGCCGGAAGACCACCCGCTGGTCCTCGGCATGATGGGCATGCACGGCGAAGCCTGCTCTAACTTGGCGATCCAAGAGGCCGACCTGCTGATTGCCCTCGGCATGCGCTTTGACGACCGCGTCACTGGCAATTTGAAGACCTACGCCGTCAACGCTCGGAAAATTCACGTTGATATCGACCGCTCAGAAATCAACAAAAACGTGAGAGCGGACGTCGGAATCGCCGGCGATCTCAAGACCGTATTGACGCAACTGCTGCCTAAATTGCCGCGAAAAGCCCATCCCGACTGGATAAGGCGGATCCGCGACTGGCAAGAAGATTCCAGCGAACGCGATATCTTGAATTATGAGACCCCGGGCAAGCTGCTTACTGCACAGGTGATCAATGACATCTGGCGCTTGACCGGCGGCGATGCCATTACTGTTACCGATGTCGGGCAGCATCAAATGCTGGAAGCGCAATACTACCCGCATCAGCGACCCGCTACCTTGCTAACAAGCGGCGGCTTGGGCACTATGGGTTTCGGCTTTCCTGCCGCCATCGGCGCCAAATTCGGCAAACCCGACGAAGAAATCTGGGCCATCGTCGGCGACGGTGGCTTCCAAATGACCCTCTGCGAAATGGCAACCGCCGTTCAAGAAAAGGTCAATGTGAATATCGCCATCATCAACAACAATTTCCTGGGCATGGTGCGCCAATGGCAGGAGCTCTTCTTTGAAAAACGCTATCAGGCGACGCCGATGGTGAATCCGGACTTCTGCAAACTGGCGGACGCCTACGGCATCCCTAATCGCTTGGTGACGCAAAGAGACGAAATCGAGGATGCCGTGCGATATGCCCGCAGTATAGACGGTCCGACGCTGATCGAATTTGTGGTCGAGAAAGAAGAAATGGTCTACCCGATGGTCCCCGCTGGCGCCGACCTGCACGATATGAAGCGCCGGCCGAAGCCAGGAGAAGCATGATGGCTGAAATGACGACTGAAAACAAGATGACCGTGGTAGCGCTCGTCGAGAATGAACCCGGCGTCTTAAATCGAATTGCGAGTCTTTTTCGCCGGCGCGCCTTCAATATTGACAGTCTCACGGTGGGGCGGACACACAGACCGCATATCTCTCGCATGACCATACGTGTCGTGGCCGGTCCCGAGTACGCCAGGAAAATCGCTTCCAATTTGCAGAAGTTGGTTAATGTCATTGATGTTCGCGTGCTCGATAACGAACCCCACGTGGAGCGTGACCTGGCGCTCATCAAGGTACGCAACCACGATGCCGAATCGCGCAATACAATCACCGAGATTTGCGACCGCTATCCCGCTCGAATCATTGATGTTGGACCGGAAGTTGCCATCATTGAGATGGTCGGCACGGAAACGATCCTCGAGGAATTCATCGAAGAAGTCCGCCCGACTGGCATCGTCGAGATGATCCGAACTGGCGTAGTGTCCATGGGCCGTGGAACGCGAATCCATGATACAAATTTCATCAATCGCCGGGCTCTGGCCGAGGCTGCTGCAAAAGCGCGCAGCGGCAACGGTCGTATCGTCTAGGACTGAAGAATACTGCTAGAAGCGTCAATGTATTCACAATGTATCCCGGGAGAGATTACCTAAATGGCGACACTCTATTACGACCAAGATGCTGATCTGTCACTGCTGGATGGCAAGACAATCGCGGTGATTGGCTATGGCAGCCAAGGACATGCCCATGCCTTGAATGCGCGTGACAACGGCCAAAATGTCATCATTGGCTTGCACGCAGGCAGCAAGAGCAAAGCCAAAGCCGAAGCTGATGGGCTGAGCGTATTCACCGTGGCCGAGGCGACCAAGCAAGCCGACATCGTCATAATTCTAATTCCTGACACTCGTCAAGGCGCCGTCTACAATGAACATATCGCGCCAAACCTGAAGGCGGGTGCGATGCTCATGTTCGCTCATGGTTTCAACATTCATTTCAAAGAGATCATTCCGCCAGATACCGTCGATGTCGCCATGGTCGCGCCAAAAGCGCCCGGTCACCGAGTTCGCGAAGTTTTCACCGAAGGGGCCGGGACGCCGGGCTTGATCGCCATCGAACAGGATGCCAGCGGTAAGGCCACAGCCGTTGCGCTTGCCTATGCCAAAGCCATCGGTTGTACGCGCGCCGGCGTCATCGAGACCACCTTCAAAGAAGAAACGGAAACGGACCTCTTTGGCGAACAAGTCGTACTCTGTGGTGGCGTCACCGCGCTGATCCGCGCCAGCTTTGAAACACTCGTCAAGGCGGGTTACCAACCAGAGGTCGCTTATTTCGAGTGTCTGCACGAACTAAAACTGATTGTTGATCTGCTCTACGAAGGCGGCCTGAGTTATATGTGGTACAGCGTCAGCAACACCGCGGAGCAGGGCGGCTACGTAACCGGCGACCAGTTCGAAGACACAGTCAAGGAAGAGATGGCCGGTGTGCTGCAGCGCATTCAAAATGGCGAGTTCGCCAAGCAGTGGATTGATGAAAACAAGCAAGGTCGTCCCAATTTCAACGCCAGGCGGCAGCGTGAACATGATTTGCTTATCGAGAAGGTCGGCGCCGAATTGCGCCAGATGATGCCCTTCCTTGATGCTAAGAACATCAAGCAGAGTGATTGACACGGGACGAGAATGCCAAAACTGCCAGCGATGGAACCGAGAGAGGAGGTGCCTGAATGTCAGAAGATGGTCTTAGCGGCTTGAACAAGCCTAAGTTCGACCGGATTCTATTGAGCAAAGGAGCATCTCCCAATGGTAAAACGAACCTACGACGATAATACCGTCATCATCTTCGATACCACCTTGCGCGATGGCGAGCAAAGCCCGGGCGCGACCTTGTCCAGCGCTGAAAAGCTCGAGATCGCGCGTCAGCTTGCCCGCCTCGGTGTTGACGTCATCGAAGCCGGTTTCCCGGCTGCGTCACCGGATGACCTGCGGGCGGTGCAACGTATCGCTCGCGAAGTCGGCACGATTGACGGACCCTCAGTCGCCGGTTTGTCCCGAGCCGTCGAAAGCGATATCCGTACGGCCTGGGAGGGTGTCAAGGATGCCGCCAAGCCACGCATTCACACTTTCCTCGGCACCTCGCCTAGTCATTTGGCCATGCTGCGAATCAACAAAGCTGAAGGTTTGGAACGCATTCGCAGCGCCGTAACCTTGGCGAGAAGCCTTTGCGACGATGTGGAATTCAGCCCGATGGACGCCGGACGAACGGATACCGAGTACTTGATTCGCGCCTGCGCCGTCGCCGTAGAATGCGGCGCCACGACGTTGAACATTCCCGACACGGTCGGTTACGTCATGCCGGCGGAATGGGCGGACACATTGGAAATGCTCATAAATGAAACGCCCGGCGCCGGCCCCGGAAGTGGCGTGATCTGGTCCGTGCATTGCCACAATGATCTGGGACTGGCCACGGCCAATACGCTGGCTGGTTTGACGCGCGGCGTGCGCCAGGTCGAAGTCACGATCAACGGCATAGGCGAGCGCGCCGGCAATACCAGCCTAGAAGAAGTTGTCATGGCGATCCACACTCGCAAGAGCTTCTACAACCTGCGTACAAATGTCGATACGACGCAGATCATGAAAACCAGCCGCATGGTGCGGAACTATATGGGTTTGCCAGTGCAGCCCAACAAAGCCATTGTCGGCGCCAACGCCTTCGCCCATGAATCCGGCATTCACCAGGACGGCGTGCTGAAGAATGCCGAGACTTTCGAGATCATGATGCCGGAAGACGTCGGCTTGACACAAAGCAAGCTGGTTCTGGGCAAGCTCAGCGGCCGCCACGCGCTGCGCGTCCGGTTGCGGGAACTTGGCTACGAAGTTGACGGCGACGAGTTGATGGATGTCTTCCGGCGCTTCAAGGAACTGGCTGACATGAAAAAGACGGTGACCGACGCAGACCTGGAAGCCTTGGTCGCCGATGAGGCAGCGCACAAGCCCGAGGACCACTTCCGCCTGATCGATATTCAAGTTGTCTGCGGCACGATGGGCATGCCGACCGCTACTGTCAAATTGGCGAATCAGGACGGTGAGGAATCCATCGTTTCGGCAGTTGGGACCGGACCGGTCGACGCCTCCTACCGCGCGATTGACGAAATCGTCCAGGCGCCCAATGAATTGCTTGAGTTCAATATGCACGCAGTCACAGAAGGGATTGATGCCTTGGGCGAGGTAACAGTGCGTATTTCGCCCGGGAACAGTAACCGGACCTTCGGCGGTTACGGCGCGGATAGCGACATCGTTGTTTCCAGCGTCAAAGCCTATGTCGCAGCCTTGAATCGCATGATATCTGCGACAAGCTACGGAGAAGCGGAAACCACTCGTGATGTGGCGACTGTTGGGCTCGCTTCGTCCTGAGACGAGTTTTCGAATTCAGAATCATAGGGTGTTAAGGATGCACAAATGACAATTAACGGAAAACCGCGCACGCTGTTCGAGAAAGTGTGGAACGCCCATATTGTGCGGGAGCAGAGCGACGACACGCCCGCCGTGATTTACATCGACTTACATCTCGTGCACGAAGTAACGTCTCCACAGGCCTTCTCGATGCTGCGCGAACGCGGCTTGCCGGTGCGGCGTCCCGGCCAAACGATCGGCACCATGGATCACAGCACGCCGACCACGCCGCGCAACGAATTGGGCATCATCCCGGTGGCGGATGCGATGGCGGCGAAACAGCTCGATACCTTCGCCAAGAACTGCGGCGATTTTGGCATTCCGATGTACGCTCTTGGCGATGAACATCAAGGCATCGTGCACGTCATTGGACCGGAGAAGGGTCTTACGCAGCCGGGCATGACGATAGTCTGCGGGGACAGCCATACCAGCACGCACGGCGCTTTTGGCGCGCTGGCTTTTGGCATCGGCACGAGTGAAGTCGGCCACGTTTTGGCGACGCAGACGCTGCTCCAGAACAAACCGCGCACGATGGCGGTCAACATAGAAGGACGTCTCGAGGACGGCGTGACCGCGAAAGACATTATCCTGGCTGTCATTTCGCGTATAGGCATCGGCGGCGGCACCGGCCACGTCTTTGAATATCGCGGCGAGGCCATCCGCAGCCTGGGCATGGAAGGGCGGATGACAGTCTGCAACATGTCCATTGAAGGCGGGGCCCGCGCTGGCATGGTCGCGCCGGACGATACCACCTTCGAATACATCCATGGACGCCCGCATGCGCCCGGCGGCGCGGACTGGAACGCGGCAATCGCCAACTGGCGCGGCTTGCCGACGGACGATGGCGCTGTCTTCGATAAGGAAATCACTTTGCGCGCCGACGAGCTGATCCCGATGATCACATACGGCACCAATCCCGGCATGGGCATGCCCATTGATGCGGCTGTGCCGACGCCTGAAGATGAGCCGGATTTCAACAAGAAGACCGCGCTCGACAAAGCGCTGACCTACATGGATTTGCAGCCGGGCCAACAGCTGCTGGGCAAATCCATCGACGTCGTCTTCATCGGCAGTTGCACCAATTCAAGAATCACTGACTTGCGGCAGGCAGCGCAATTTATCGAGGGCCGCAAAGTGGCCGATAGCGTTCGCATGATGGTTGTGCCGGGCTCGCAGCAGGTCAAAAAGCAAGCCGAAAGCGAAGGCCTCGACCGTATCTTCCGGGAAGCAGGCGCGGAATGGCGGGAAGCCGGCTGCTCAATGTGTATCGCCATGAACGGCGATCAATTGCAGCCCGGTCAATACGCCGTCTCGACCAGCAACCGCAACTTTGAGGGACGCCAGGGCAAAGGCGGACGTACGTTCCTGGCCAGTCCGTTGACAGCGGCCGCCTCCGCCGTCAACGGCGCAGTGACCGATCCGCGTACGATGCTAACCGGACTGAATTGAGGGGGACAGCTGTGGAGAAACTTTCACATATACAGGGGACGATCGTCTCCATTCCCGTAAACGACATTGATACTGACCAGATCATTCCCGCGCGTTTCTTGAAAGTGACTGACAAGGCAGGCCTGGGCAATGCGGCCTTTTGCGATTGGCGCTATCTCGAAGATGGAGAAACACCCAATCCCGACTTCATCTTAAACAAGCCGGAATACCGAGGCGCATCGGTCTTGATCGCTGGGGACAATTTTGGCTGCGGCAGTTCACGGGAGCATGCCCCCTGGGCGCTCTTGGGCGCTGGATTCAAGGCTGTCATAAGCACAGATTTCGCCGATATTTTCCGCAACAACGCGCTCAAGAACGGCTTGCTTCCGATCGTCGTCGACGCCGACACTCAGCAGCAGCTCTTCAGCCTTGCGGAAGAAGATCCGAGTACCGCCCTCACTGTCGATGTGGAAGCGCAGTCGCTGACTTTGCCGGACGGACGTGAAGTCCGTTTCCCGCTCGATGGCTTCTCCAAGTATTGCTTGCTCAACGGCGTCGATCAGCTGGGCTACTTGCTGGCGCTGGATGACGAGGTTCAAAATTTCGAGGTGAATAATCCGCAGCGCGTGATGACAACGGCATGAACCCGCCTGATGAAACCAGATAGGAGGTCGCATTGAAGCCGAAAGTCGCGATCTACGATACCACTCTGCGCGATGGCAGCCAAAGAGAGGGCATCGCCTTCTCGCTCGCCGACAAACTGCGCATTACCCAATTGCTGGATGAACTCGGCGTCGATTACATCGAAGGCGGCTGGCCAGGGTCCAACCCAAAGGATGTGGGTTATTTTGACCAGGTTCGACATCTGGACCTGAAACATTCAAGGATTGCCGCCTTTGGCTCAACCCGCCGCAAGAATATCAAGCCCGCGGACGATCCCAATATCCGCGCGCTGGTAGACGCAAATACGCCTGTAGTGACGGTCGTCGGCAAAACATCCATGTTGCACGTCACCGATGTCCTGCAGACGACCGCGGAAGAAAACCTGAACATGATTCGGGATAGCCTCGTCTACCTCAAGGCGCAGGGAAAAGAAGTGATCTACGATGCCGAACACTTCTTTGACGGCGCCAAGCTGGATATGGAATACGGCTTTGATACACTGGCGGCCGCGGCGGAAGGCGGCGCCGATGTCGTCGTTCTCTGTGATACCAATGGCGGCTCGATGCCCTGGGAAGTGGCTGAGTTTGTCTACCGGGCGCATGAGCTCTTCCCAGATATGCAATTCGGCATCCACACACACAATGATAGCGAGCTCGCCGTCGCGAATTCCCTCGCCGCTGTTCGCGCCGGCGCCTCCCATGTACAGGGCACGATTAACGGCTATGGCGAGCGCTGTGGCAATGCCAACCTCTGCAGCATCATCCCGGATCTCATCATCAAGATGGATGTCCCCTGTCTGGCAAAGGATGGCGACTTGGCTGCGCTGACGCATCTCTCCCGCGCAGTGGCGGAAATCGCCAACCTGGCGCCGGATACGCACTTGCCCTACGTTGGCCAGAGCGCGTTTGCGCATAAAGGCGGGATTCACGTAGCCGCTATGCGCCGCAATGTCGATAGTTATCAGCACATCGAACCCGAGTTGGTCGGCAACGAAACGCGCGTCCTGGTTTCAGACTTGTCGGGTCGCGGCAATTTGCTGAGCAAAGCGGAAGAGCTCGGCCTGGACGTCTCCACTAACGAAGCCGTCAGTGTACTCAACGAAATCAAACAACTGGAAAACTCGGGATTCGTTTTTGAAGGCGCGGAAGCTTCGGTTGCCGTCCGCCTGCGTCGTGCCGCGCCCGATTATCAGCCGCTTTTCAATCTGCTCGATTTCACCGTCATTGTCGAAGATCGGCACGGGCGCGGGCAACTGGCGGAGGCGATGGTCAAGCTGGATGTCGACGGCGACATCGTACATACCGCCGCTGAAGGAAACGGCCCGGTCAACGCCCTCGACCTTGCGCTGCGAAAGGCGCTCCTGCCGCAATATCCCGCCCTGCGCGATATCCAACTGGTAGACTATAAAGTCCGCATCCTGGACAGTGAAAACGCCACCGGCGCCATGACGCGCGTATTGATCGATTCGTACAACGGGCGCGAGCGCTGGAGCACGGTAGGCGCCGGCACCGATATCATCTGCGCGAGTTGGCTGGCCCTAGTTGACAGTGTCGAATACGGCCTGACGGTCGCCGATCCTGTCAGCGCTGATGTAGAATCCCTGGTGCTTAACGACTAGCGATAGCTTTACTGACTTGACAGCATGCGCTGCCATGCCGTCCTTATCGGTTTGGAGAAAATCATCAATGAAAGCGACGATAGCGGTATTGCCCGGCGACGGCATTGGACCGGAGGTGGTCGGAAAAGCTACCGAGCTTTTGTCCGCTGTGGCGGATAAGTACGGCCACGAATTCACATTCGTCGAAGGCATGATCGGTGGCATCGCCATCGACGAGACTGGCGACCCATTGCCCGCCGAAACGGTCCGAATCTGTGAAGAGGCCGATGCCATATTACTGGGCGCTGTCGGCGGACCCAAATGGTCGGACCCGACCGCCAGCGTCCAGCCAGAGCGCGGGCTGCTCGGTCTCCGCCAGCATTTTGGGCTCTTTGCGAATCTGCGCCCGGTCAAGACCTATCCCGCCTTGGTCGAGCACGCTCCGCTGCGCGCCGAACTGCTGCGAGATGTCGATATCCTCTTTGTGCGCGAGCTCGTCAGCGGCATCTACTTCGGCGAGCAGCAAGAGCAAGGCGATGGCGACGCGTCCTATGACACGATGAGCTACCGTCGCGACGAGGTGGAACAGGTCACTAACGTGGCCTTTCGCGCGGCGCAAGGCAGACGCAAGAAACTCTGCTCCGTGGACAAAGCGAATGTCCTCGCTTCCATGCGCTTGTGGCGTCGCACCGTGGTTGAGGTCCATGAAGAATACGACGATGTCGAGTTGGAACACTTGCTGGTCGATGCCGCCACCATGCACCTGCTGACGCGTCCCAGCAGCTTCGACGTGATCGTCGCCGGCAACATGTTCGGTGACATTCTCAGCGATGAGGCGTCGGTACTGGCCGGCAGCTTGGGTATGCTGCCGTCGGCATCACTGCGCGCCGACCGGTTCGGGCTCTATGAACCCGTTCACGGCTCAGCGCCCGACATCGCCGGCAAAGGCATCGCCAATCCGATTGGCATGTTTCTCAGCGCTGCCATGCTCCTGCGCTACAGCCTGCAACTGGAAGCCGAAGCCGCCGCGGTCGAATCAGCCGTTGACGCTGCCTTGGCCGACGGCTTGCGGACAGCCGATATCGCCGGCTCTGACGAAACGCCGGTTTCCACGCAGGAATTTGCCGCGACAATTATAAGCAGGCTTTGAACTCTTGCCGAGAATCGGGTCTATACTTGCTGCCGCTTTGGGCTACCAGACCGGCTGAGGCATTGGCCTTGTCTCGATCCGTGAGATATCGGCGCCGAGCTGTCTCAGCAGATCGTCGATCTTCTCATATCCGCGATCGAGTTGATACACATTCTCGATGATACTTTCCTCGTCCGCCGCCAAGGCCGCCAACAACACGGTCGCCCCCGACCGGATATTCGATGCGCTAATCCGCGCCGCCCGCAGCCGATCAACACCCTTGATAATGCAGACATCATGCTGACTGATCAGGATATCGGCGCCCATTTCCAACAGATCATCCACATAATCATAACGATTCTCGAATATCCGCTCACGAATGTAGCTTGTCCCATCAGCCAGACAGGACAGGGCCGCAATACAGGGCTGCAGGTCCGTCGGAAAACCGGGGTAGGGGTGCGTCTGGATATTGATGGGGTTCAAACGCTGATAGTGGAGACGGCGAACACGGATAGATTTGCCACTCGTTGTGATTTCAACGCCCATTTGCTCAAGTTTCGCGATTACAATGCGCAAGTGCGATGGCTCGACATCATGAATCGTAATGTCGCCGCCGGTGATCGCTGCCGCCGCCATCATCGTTCCGGTGACTAGCCTGTCGGGCATAGGCGTATAAGAAACGGCGTTGAGCCGGCTCACGCCATCGATGATTAATGTCGATGTTCCCAATCCACGGATTTCCGCGCCCATTGCATTTAGAAAGTTGCCAAAGTCTACTACCTCGGGCTCTACCGAAGCGTTCTCCAATATGGTTTGCCCCTCGGCGAGCGCGGCAGCCAACATCAGGTTTTCTGTACCCGTGTGGCTGGGCAAATCCAAATAAAGAAGCGTTCCGCGAAAACGCCCCTTTTCTAAGTTGATGACAGTGCGTCCATCCTCAAAGTACTGCACATCCGCGCCCAAACGGGCAAAACCTCGATGATGAAAGTCTATCTTCCGCATACCGATGTCGCAGCCGCCACTGCTCGGTAATTCGACATATCCCAGGCGAATCTGCAGCGGCGCCAAAAATAGCACCGAACCGCGGAATTGCGAAGCGATATCGGCCGGCAAACGCCCATTGTTTACTTCGGATGCGTCAATGCGTAGGATCTTGCTCAGTCTGTCGTGTTGTACGCGAGCGCCGACCGCCCGCAGCAACTCGCAGGCTCGCTCCACATCTTCGATTTCCGGCACTTCGCGCAAGACGGTTTCACCATCTTCGACCACGATCGAGGCGGCGATCATCGCCAATATCGCATTCTTGGCGCGCTGCACCTGAATATGTCCTTGAAGGACGCTCCCGCCCCGAACGCGCAAAGCCTCTTCGCTCATGTTTCAAAAGATCTTTCAATGACGGTCAGCAACCAACTCCTAGAATATCACAGAAATCTGAAGACGCGCATAAGCTGGCCTACGATTTGCAGACGGCCAAGCGATGTGTTATAGTTTGGCCTGATTAACAAACACATACTTAGTTTGCGCTTATCCAGAGGTGGTGGAGAGACCGACTCGGCGAAGCCACAGCAACCCCCAACAGGCAATGGGAAGGTGCTAATTTCGGCAGATAATTCTGGAAGATGAGGGTAAACGCCTGGAGGATCGCGCCGGCGCGCTGAACCCCAGGTCATTCCGTAGACTGCGCCACAGTCACTTTTTCTTGAAAATCGCGGAAGCCCAAACCGGCGTATCGCCTAAAGTTTGGGCTTTTTTGTTGGGAAGGATCAGAAAATGAACAAGACTAGCGCGCGTGCAGATTGTAGATTCATAGGCGACAGCACCAATGCGGTGCATGGCGGCGCCGATCGTGAAAAGGGCTTTCATGCCATGACTACGCCGATTGTTCAGTCGGCGACATATACCTTTGCTGATACAGCCAAGCTCATAGAATTCTTGGACGGCAAGGTCTACGGCGGCGAGTTGGACCGCGAAGAATATGCCCGCTACGGCAATCCATCAACCTGGTCCCTGGAATCGCGCATCGCCCAACTGGAAGGCGCGGACGACGCCGTCTTTTACCCGTCGGGAATGTCGGCTGTCACATCGCTGTTTCTGACTGTCCTGCGTCCCGGTACGCACATCATCATGACGGATGACTGCTACCGCCGCACTCGCCAGTTCTGCGAGACGACGCTGAACAAGTTTGGCGTCGAGACGACCATCGTCGCGATGGGAGATTATGACGCGCTTGAAGCGGCGACCATGCCGCGCAAGACGCGTTTCATCTTTACCGAGACGCCCACAAATCCATATTTGCGCGTGGCCGATCTGCGCCGCCTGGTGGAGTTGGCCAAACAGTACCGCGTGATGACCCTGCTGGATACGACATTTGCCACGCCGGTCAACTTGAAACCGCTGGAGTATGGCGTCGACTTCGTCATGCACAGCGCCACCAAATACTTCGGCGGTCATAACGATGTCCTCGGCGGGGTGATCGCCGGCGACGCCGGACGCATCAAAGCGCTGAAGGACGCGCGCGGCATATTCGGCAATGTTATCGACCCGCACCAGGCTTTTCTGCTGGAGCGTGGCCTCAAGACGCTGGCGCTGCGTGTGCGCCATCAAAATGAATCTGCCTTGAGAGTCGCGCAGTTTCTCGAAGGGCATCGCAAGATCGAGCACGTCTATTATCCTGGGTTGCCATCGCATCCAGATCATAAAATCGCGGCCGCGCAGATGCCGGGCTTCGGCGGCGTGGTCAGTTTCGAGGTCGCCGGAGACATCAAGACCACCAGCGACTTCATCGACCGCTTGCGCATTCCGTATATCGCGCCCAGCCTCGGCGGGACCGAGAGTCTCATCGAGCAGCCGGCCTACTTCAGCTACTATGATCTCAGCAGCGAGGAGCGCCTGGCGATCGGCATCAAGGATAATCTTGTGCGCTTTGCTCTTGGCATCGAAGATCCCGAGGACATCATCGCCGACCTGGATACGTCGCTTGACAAAGTCCCCTCTTCGGCATGAACCAGTCAAGTAGAGTAGGTGGTGGGGCGGGCAGTTAGCTCAACAGCCGGACGATCGCCTCGAAATCGTCGTCCGCTTGCAGCATCCGGTTGCGAAAGCTCGGCGTGATATCTTCAAGCGTATCAGCGTGATAGCCAATAGTAGCTTCGGGGTCTTTCAGTACATGTCCCGTAAGCACGCCCAAAACCGTATCGCCGCGTTTGATGATGCCGCGCTCTACCAGTTTCTTCGTGCCCGCCACCGAACAAGCGGAAGCCGGCTCACAGCCGATGCCGACGCCATCAATTATCGCCTTGGCATCCATGATCTGCTGGTCACTGACTTCTTCGACAACGCCGCTTGTCCATTCTAACGTGCGGATCGCCTTCTGCAGGTTGACCGGATTGCCGATTTTGATGGCTGTCGCGATAGTCTCCGCTTTGACCGGCTCGAAGTCTTTGAAGCCGGCGTGATAGTGGCGATACAGTGGATTGGCGCCTTCCGCCTGCACAATCGCCAGCCGCGGCATTCGGTCGATCAGGCCGACCTCAAACATCTCACGCAGACCCTTTCCGAAAGCCGAACTGTTGCCCAGGTTGCCGCCCGGTGCCACAATCCAATCCGGCGCCCGCCAGCGCAACTGCTGCAGCGCCTCAAACATGATGGACTTCTGCCCTTCCAGCCGGAATGGATTCACCGAATTCAGGACATAGATTCCCAGCCTGTCCGATACTCGTTGAACCAATTCCATGTTGCGATCAAAGTCGGCATTGATCTGGAGGCAGGTCGCCCCAAAGGCAATGCCTTGCGCCAGCTTGCCCAAGGCAATTTGCTGATTCTGCAGGAATATAATGCCCTGCATTTCGGCGCGAGCGGCATAAGAGGCCATTGAGGCGGATGTATTGCCAGTCGAAGCGCAGGCCACGCGGTCCATACCCAGCGCTTTTGCCTGTGTCACCCCCGTGGTCATCCCGCGATCTTTGAACGAGCCGGTCGGGTTTTCGCCCTCGTGCTTCAGGAAAATCGTATCGATGCCAGCGTAGGCCGCTACCCGAGGCAATTCGTAGAGATTGGTATTGCCCTCCATCCCGCTGACGACCGACCGGTCTTCCACGCCGGGATAAACCAACTCCTTGTAACGCCATACGCCGCTATCGTATGGCGCGCCAAAGGTGCCAAGCCGCCCGTCAAAAAGTCCCGGCGTGATACTCTTGCCGATGGCGTCGAAATCATGCCTGACATCGAGCAAGCCGCCGCATGCCTCGCAGGTGTAGATCACGCACTGAATTGGGTATTGTTGGGCGCAATCCATACATTGTAGTATGCTTGGCATTTGTGTGACCTCGCTCAGCATAAAACGCGGCAAGGATAACGACCTTCCATGTCATTTTCCAGAGCGGAAGCCTACGCCCCGGCGTCGGTCGCCAACTTGGGCGTCGGCTTTGATATTCTTGGCATGGCGCTGGAAGGTATGGGTGACCGCGCTATCGTCGAATTCCAGGATTCACCCGAAATCGTCATCACTGATATCCAGGGCGACGGCGGCATGCTCCCGCGTGATTCCCGCCTCAACGTCGCGTCAGTTTCCGCCCGCGCGCTCCTCGACCGAGTACGGGAAAAACGCGGCCTTAAGATGCGACTGATCAAGGGCCTGCCGCTTTCAAGTGGATTGGGCAGCAGCGCCGCCAGCGCCGTTGTGGCGGTTGTCGCTCTCAACAAACTGCTGGGCGAGCCCTTTGCGCGCCGTGACTTGCTGCCCTTCTGCCTTGAAGGGGAGGCGCTCGTCAGCGGCTACCACGCCGATAATGCCGCGCCTTCATTGCTGGGCGGCATCATTTTAGTCGCCGGTATCACTGTCGACGCGATCCAGCCATTGCCCATCCCGGACCATCTCCATCTCGCGCTGGTCACGCCGGACGTTCAAGTGCCGACGAACGGCGCGCGTGAGATCTTGCCAAAAAGCATCTCGCTCAAATCGATGATCCATCAGACCGGCGCGGTAGCGCAACTGGTGGATGCTTTGCACCGCGGCGACTTAAAAGCCTTGGGCGCGGCGATCGAAAAAGACCAAGTCGTTGAACCAGCTCGCGCCTTTCTAATGCCCATGCTGGCTGAGGTTCGCGCGGCGGCGAAACAGGCGGGCGCCACCGCCGTCTTCATTGGCGGCGCAGGTCCGACTCTCTGCGCCGTCTGCGATTGCCGGACTATCGCCGAAGCGACGGTTTCAGCGATGAAGTCGGTCTACAGCGAAGCCGGCATGCCTTGTGACGCCAAATCTGTCGGGGTCGATCGACTGGGCGCAATCGTGCTTGATGCAAGCTAGCATTCCGTTTGTGAAATTCTTGACAATCTATGAGCGCGTCTCTATACTTAGCTCGAAACTCTGGGGCTGCGCGCGGCCGAACGGCTTTCAACTGAAAGCCCCCGAGATCATGTCAGACTGCGGATCATGTCTTCATCCGAATTGTATTGGGATTCATCGTACGAGATTGTTCTCGCATTGATAGAGACTTACCCGGATATCAATCTGGAGGACATGACCCTGGACGACTTGAACCGCCGCGTCATGCGCCTCCCCGGTTTCGCCGACGATCCGTCATTGGCGAATGATGCTATACTTAGAGCGATCCTTCGCGACTGGTATGAGGAGATCGGTGACTAGATGGAACTGAACTTGCAAGAACTCAACGCAACCGAGTTTCCCGTTCCGGTCGAGCTTGAAAACAATATCGCCATCACCAGCTTGAGCCAACTCTACAACTGGGGCCGGCGGAATTCCATGTGGCCCATGCTATTTGGCTTGGCCTGCTGCGCCATCGAGATGATCGCCACCGCCTCATCCCGCTTTGATTTCTCTCGCTTCGGCTTCGAAGTCATGCGCGCTACGCCGCGTCAAGCCGATCTTATGATCGTCTCCGGCACCGTAACGAAGAAGATGGTCGTCCCTATCGTCCGCCTGTATAACCAGATGCCCGAGCCGAAGTACGTGCTGGCTATGGGCGCTTGCGCCAGCGGCGGCGGTCCCTTCAAAGAGGGATATAACGTTGTATCAGGCATGGATAAGTACTTGCCTGTCGATGTTTACGTGCCCGGCTGCCCGCCGACGCCCCAGGCGCTGCTCTATGGCATGATCGCCTTGCAGCGCAAAATCGACGGCCAAAGCATCGCCAACGGCGACGATGTGCCCTGGTACGGCGTGGGGCCGGCCGAGGCGACGCCCGTGCCCGTGCTTGGACCCGACATTATCGACCCGCGCCAGATGGACATGATTCGCCGCCAAGCGGAATCCGCCGCCCGCGACATGGCGCTCCTGGGCAGCCGCGAACTCCCGGCCGTCACCCAATTGGTCGCTGCGAAAGTGGATACCGCGGAAGCAGTCGCCGAGGCCGCCCCGGCCGACGCGGACGCGCTTAACGTCATCTTGCCAACCGGTGGCACACCCTGGGCGGAAGCGGAAGATATTCGTGAGAAACGGCGCCTGCGTGCTTTGGCGCGTAAGGCTCTGCGTGCCTCCCGCCGGGCAGCGCAAGCGGAAGGGGAATAGTCCCTAATGGAGAACGTCTTAACGGCGCCCGAGCAGCCAATCGAATCCGCGTCCATCGACGATGCCATCGCCTGGCTGAAGTCCAGCCAGCCCCATGCGATAAAGCTGGACGACCGCGACGGCTATGAGGGCGTGATTGTCGACTCGGATCAACTGCTGAAGGTCGCCCGGATCATCCGCGACGATCTGGGCTTCGACTATCTGTCCAGCGCGACGGCCGTCGATTATCTGGGCGAAGGCGACCACATGGAAATGGTCTACCACGCCTATAGAACCAGCGGCGGCGGCGCCCTGGTCTTCAAAGCGCAGACAGATCGTGAGAATCCTTCGATCCCGTCGCTCGTGTCGGTCTGGCGTGGCGCCGATTTCCAGGAGCGCGAGGCCTGGGACCTCTACGGGATTCGTTTTCCCGGCCATCCCAACCTCAAGCGCATCCTGATGTGGGAAGGCTTCCATGGCCACCCCATGCGCAAGGACTGGCGCGAAGCCTACTACGAAGAAGAAAATAAACCCTTCGATAACCGCTGGCCCGGCGGTCATGTCCATCGCTCAGAAGAGAAGAATGTCTTCGGCAAGAACGTGGCTTATCCGCCGGATATCGACCTCAACCGGCTGATGGACAGCTCGGAAACGGCCGTTTATGAATCGCTCGGACTCGGCGTTGATATCGAGCGCATCATGGACAAGGACGGCTTCGAGACCAACGAACTCGTCGTCAATATGGGCCCTCATCATCCCAGCACCCACGGCGTCTTCCGCATGGTCTTGACGGTCGACGGCGAAACCGTCACATCGCTTGAACCGGTCATGGGCTACCTGCATCGCAATCACGAGAAAATCGGCGAGCGCAATACCTACTTGCACAACATCCCCTTCACCGACCGCCTCGATTACATCTCCAGCATGGGTAATAACCACGGCTATGTGCTGGCGGTCGAGCAGCTGATGAGCCTGGGCCGCAAATACAACCCGCCGACTTATCGTTGCGAGGCATTGCGCGTGATGATGGTTGAACTCAGCCGCATCGTTAATCACCTGTGGGCGATTGGCTTCTGGCTGAACGACATCGGCGCCTTCTTCACGCCGGTGCTCTATTTCATCCAGGAGCGCGAACGCATCCTCGATTTCTTCGAGGCGGTCGCCGGCAGCCGTATGATGTGTAACTACATGCGTTTTGGCGGCCTCTTCGGCGACTTGCCCGAGCGGATCAAGAGCGTTGCGAACCTGACCAACGATCGCGTGCGCGACTACAACACGATGCAGTTCCTCACCGAGATGATCAACGAGCGCATACCGCGCACCATTGATGAATTGGAATTGCTGCTGACGCAAAACGAAATCGTGCTGGAACGCTCGGTGGATGTCGGCATACTGAGCGCCGAGGACGCTATCAACTACAGCGCCGCCGGACCGCTGTTGCGCGGGAGTGGCGTCGCCTACGATATCCGCCGCGCCGATCCCTACAGCATCTATCCGGAATTGGATTTTGATATCGCCGTCGAAGAAGAGGGCGATATGTACGCCCGCTATCGTGTCCGTGTCGCCGAACTCCGTGAGAGTGTCCGCATATTGAGGCAGATTCTGCCACGTCTGGAAGCGACCAAAGGCGAGTCCATCTGGGCCGATGGAAAGCCCGGCGCCTATGCCCCGCGCGTGCCTCATGGCGAGGCTTACGGCCGCGTTGAGAACGGCAAAGGCGAGCTCGGTTATTACGTCGTTTCGGCCGGCGGCCGAGGCGGCTCGTCGAATCCTTGGCGCTATCACGTTCGCGCGCCCAGCTTCATCAACTTGACGCCGCTCGGGCGCATGAGCGAAGGCCATAAAGTGGCGGACATCGTCGGCATTCTGGGCAGCATCGATATTGTGCTCGGCGAAACCGACCGCTAGCCGGTTCTGCGGAGCACGCAAAGATTTGAGGAGGGCGCATGTACGGGACTGGATTGGCAAAGGGACTGTTGCTGACGCTGCGGCACTTCGTCGAATCATACGTAGACGATGTGCGTTACGGCTTCCGCAAGTATCATCATTCGACTGACAACTTCGGCATCCGCCAGGGCACACAAACCAAAGGCGTTATCACCGTACAATACCCCGACGAGAAGATCGCCGTCCCGGAACGATTCCGTTTCGTGCCATTTCTGATCCTCGAGGATGAGGATCATCCCACGCGCGCCGGCAAGGACTGGTGCACCAGTTGCGGCATCTGCGCCAAAGTCTGCCCGCCCCAGTGCATTTGGATCGTCCGCGGCAATGATCCCGTAACCGGGCGTCCCGTTCCCGAGCCGGAAGCCTTCTTCATCGACATCGATATCTGTATGAACTGTGGCTACTGCGCCGAGTACTGCCCCTTTGACGCGATCAAGATGGATCACGATTATGAGTTGGCCAGCTACGACCGCACTACTCACCATATCCACGACAAAGAGCGCCTGTCCAAGCCCAACTCATACTGGCGCGGCATCGCCCCGACCCGCGCTTACGAAGAGATGCTCGTGCGCGGAACCTGGGAACACAAAGACGCGGCCAAAGAAGCGCGCCGTGGCGCATCAAGTGCGCGTAGCAGTTCCGCCCAACCCGCCGCCGCAACGGCTGCGGCGACCGCGCCGGCAAGTGAAGCAGTCTCCGAGGCGAGCGCGCCCGCAACAGCCGCTCCTGCTGCGGAAGGCGCCACGCCCTGGTCCGAGGACGACGCCAAACGCGAAGAGCGCCGCCGCAAAGCGCTGGAGCGCAAAGCCCGCCGCGCCGCCAAAAAAGGCTAGTAAGTCACACTCGATTTGCTCCAGCCGAGCGATTGTGGCGAAATTCTCCATACGCGACCATATGGTCGCCTATAGCACCTCAAATTCTGTTACTCTAGTCATATGGCAGATAGCAGTCGTAGTGCCCAAGGGCATCAAGGAATTATCATTTTATGAGAGAAAAAGTTTGCCCTCTATCGATAATCATTTATCAATAATGTGCTCGCTTGGCTCAGTGCGCGCTCTATCCCCCGCCATTGCTGCGATTCAGCCATATCCCCTCGCTTCGCATCGACTCTGTGGCAAACTGGACTCGGCGCGAATTTATGATAATTATCAAAAGGAGTCGACATAACTCGCTTTCCGTAACTCTTCTCGGACAAAAAATATTTGCCTTTACGGTAAAACGTCCGGAAACTTGCGGATGCGTACTGAAACTGCCGGGGCTAGTCGACAAGGCAATTGTCGAATTCCTGCCTTCTGTCGTTCTCTCTATCCCAATCGGTGGTATATTGAAGCCATGTTCGTTCCAGTAGTCAGAGGCGGGCGATGAGCAGCATTAACGAACGTGTGATGCAGGCGCTTTCAACCGTGATCGAGCCGGAGCTCAACCGCGACATCGTTTCCCTACAGATGGTGCGCGATCTCTCGGTCGAAAACGGCACGGCGGAATTCACCATTGTCTTGACCACGCCCGCCTGCCCACTGAAAGACGTCTTCATCGAACGCTGCAATGCGGCGCTGCTTGGGCCGGTCGAAGGCATCGACCAGGTTCGAATCAACTGGGACGCGCAAGTCCCGACCGACCGGCGCCTCCACGGCCGACTTGATGTGCCGATGAACAGCATCGTCGCCATCGCCAGCGGCAAGGGCGGTGTGGGCAAAAGCACGGTCGCGACCAATCTCGCCGTCTGCCTGGCCGATGCCGGCGCCAGCGTCGGCTTGATCGACGCCGATATTCTCAATCCCAATATCCCGCAGATGTTTGGCTTGGGCAGCGGACGCCCCAAGGTGGCCAACGATAAAATGCAGCCGCTCGAGGTCTATGGCGTCAAGCTGATCAGCACCGGCTTCCTAACGACGCCGGACAAGCCCATGATCATGCGCGGCCCGATGTTGCATAGCGCCATCCGCCAATTCTTCACCGATGTCGCATGGGGCCGGCTGGATTACATGATCGTCGACCTCCCGCCGGGCACCGGAGATGCGCCGCTCTCTCTGGCGCAATCATTTCCGCTGACCGGCGGCATCATCGTCACGCAGCCGCAAGCGGTCGCCGTCGCCGACGCCATCCGGGCAACCGCTATGTTCGATCAACTGAAAGTACCCGTCCTGGGCGTGGTCGAGAACATGGCCGGCGACTTCTTCGGCAGCGGTGGCGGCGAAGCCTTCGCTGAAAGCCGTGATCTCCCGTTCCTGGGTCGGCTGCCCCTGGCGGCAAACGTCCGCGAGGGCGGCGACTACGGCAGGCCAGTCTCGATTCATAGTCCCGACTCGCCGGCAGGCCGCGCTTTCAGGCGGTTTTCCGAAGTCGCGGCGGCGGGCATTAGCGTCGCCATGCTGGGGGCGGCCGATGTCATCCCAATCAACATTGTAGGCTGACGGCCCTGCAATAAAGTCAATCATCCATGCCGAGGACACGGACGTTGTCTTCGCTCTTCACTGGGTTGTAGCGGCCGATGAGCAGCCAGAAAAGCAAGCTCAACACTAGCGCAATTAGAAATGCCACGAGCGTCTCGTCATGCAGATCGCCTTTGAGGAAGGCATTATGCCGTATTACGAGCGAACACAGCACCACAACAAATATGGCCAGCCGTCGGCGCTTCGGCTCCGTGCGTTGTATCATCAGCAACAGCAAGGTGACTGTCACCGCGATCAGCGCTACATAATTCCAGTCCATGAACGTTTCTGCATTCTTTGTTCGTTTAGTGCATTCTAGCACGTATGCCCCGCAGGGAGATACTGACAATGAGGATCGAGCGTTCCAGACAGGGCAATATCCTGGTCATTGAAGCCGGCGGAAACATCGACCGGATCAGCGCCGAGCAATTGGGTTCCTTTTTGCAATACGAAATCGAAGCCGGTAAGCGATTCCTTGTGCTTGATTTGCAAAGTGTCACCAACATGGGGCAAGACGGGCTCTGGGAGATGGTCACAGCGCTAAAACGTGTCAGACGCGCCCAGGGGGATCTTCGACTCGCCCAGCCCTCCGACCGCGTTCGTGATGCGCTCGAAATATCAGGGCTGGATCAGATTTTTCGTATATTCGAATCCCAGGCCGACGCCGTGGCCAGCTTCTAGCGCCCGCTGCGGTTCTATATCTTTCCGTTTTTACTGGTTCCGCTTCCAACTGTTGATGTCATCGAGATTGACCGCGTCTGCGCTGGGTGGCAGATAGTTCCCCTCGCACTCGATCGCCGTTGGCGGCAGATCATTGCGCGGCTGCAGCAATGCATGCTCAGGATTGAAAAAGTTCCATGCCGCGCGCGATATCGCTTCCACCAGCGGCCACAGCTTTTCGTAGTCCTGAAACTCGGTCTCTTCCCAGAGAAACACCGATATCACATAATGTCGCCCATTTGGCGAATACACAACGCCGGCGTCGCCAACGGTATCGAATATCCAGCCGTTCTTGTGCGCGATGCGCGTACCCCGCGGGATTCCGCCCTGCAGCAATCGTTCCAAATCGTTGGCGCTCATGACCTCCAGGATGCGGCGGCATTCCTGCTGCGTGATCTGGCCTGACGGCAGCGACAAAGCCAAGCCGGAATCGTAGGTAGCGCAGTCGTATACCAAGCTGAATATCGCGCCCAAGTCTTCCGCCGTCGTCTGATTGAAAGGATCCGGCTGCGTATCGAAGGTTTCATTCGGGGTGGTCGCCGGCGCCGCGATTGAGCCAAGCTCCTGGCCTTCCACGCCAAGAAAGAAAGGCGCCGTGATGTACGTATTTCTAGCCCCGATCGCTTGAGTCGTATTGGATACGCTGCGCAAACCGGTGAAAATATCGCCCCCGCCAACGATTTCCATCAGCAAGTTGGAGGAACTGTTGTTGCTGCAAAGCAGTGAATTTGCGATCAGCCAGGCTTCTCCGGCCGTCGGCTCGCGATCAAGCCGGCGAAAATACTCGATGATTATCGGAACTTTGATCGTGCTCGCCGCCGAGTAAGCCACGTCGCCCAGGATGTTGATCTCGTCGCCGGTCTTCAAATCCAGTATGTATATCGACGCCACTGTACTCAGCCCGTCGTAGATGAAGCCCTTGCTGTCCAAATAGTTGATAATTAGCGCTTGCAAGGATCCGATGTCTAACTGGCCGTTGCCCAGTCCACTGACGGGCAGCCGAACGATCCGCTGGTTTGCCGAACGCAGCGCGGCATCCACAGCCGTCATGGAGGAGGGGATGTCCAGGGCGTAACCGCTCGCGCCCGGATATACTCGCAGCGTGTCCAGATCAAAGGTCGCCCGGCCGGGCGGGTCATCATAGCGCGCGGCGATATCGCGCAAGTAGGCTTCCAAGGCGTTATCCTGATAGTCGGCGACAAGCGGAATATCTTGCGCGACCGTCTGCTCAATGCCAAGCATATAATCGAGGAAACGCCGCCAGAATCCGCCTCCCTCAGCAGCCGAAGCCAAGGCCCGCGCAAGCATTGGTTCACTGCTGATGCGCCAGCCAACCTGGTCAGGATGCAGTTGGATCGGGTGTTCGCCATCGCTATCGGTAAAGAGCAAGAGGACCGGCTCAGCGTATGCTCGCTCCCAGCGGGCGACAGCATCGCGCTCGCTCAAGCGCCCGACGCTGATGCCAGCGACGGTCACACCGGCGGGCAACTGCTGCTCCAGCCGGCTGAAGACCACCAGGTTGTAGACGAGCAATCCGCTCGCGGCAGCGACAAAAAGAGCTGACAGGGTGAGCAAAAAGGGGAAACCCGATCGGCGGCGGCGAGAACTCAGGCTCGCTCCCATGTCATGCTCCTTCCATGCAGGGCGCGGGCCGCCTCAATCGAACGGCGATGAAAGGGCTTCAGGCTCGGCAGGCGCTCCGCGTCGACCCACCGAAAGCCGAGCAACTCATGACTCAATGCGCCGATCGGGCCTCTAGCTTCGCAAAGGAAAGCAAGATCTAAATGATTAGGCGCGGTCTTGCTCGCGTGTACAACAAGCAAAGCCTCCGCTTCGAGCTGCAGTTCTTCTTTTAGCTCGCGCAGGACACTGTTTGACGGATCTTCATCCCCGTCTACCCAGCCGCCGGGCAATCCCCAAGGATAGCGCGGATGATAGGCGTGTTCAACCAGCAGAACCTGACCGCTGTCGTCGAAAACCACCGCGGCGACGCCGAGGGTATAGCGGGCTTGCGCTCGACTGTAGATCATGTATGGGAAGCGCAATAGAAAGGGAAACCTGCGCAGCAGGGCAGCAATCTGTCTCGTCATCATTTTCGTCAGATAAACCAAGCGCCTTACCGAGTGTAGAATGTTGCATTTCCAGCGTCAACGGCAATCCAGGTTGCGCCCGTCCGCGTCCTCAACAGGTCCATGCTGTTCCGTCAGTACGCTATTCATGCTTATGCTATACTGACTCGGTAACCAGACTGGCTTGCAAGCGGTATGCGCTTGTCGCTATGGCAAGCCGCGCCGTTTGATAAGCCGGTTATTGATAGGGCCGGCTGTCAGGCCAATACGGATGGTGTGAATTGTCCAGAACACCGCTAGACATCCTCAATCTCTTTGTCGTATTCCCGGGTGATCTTCTCTTCTTTCTACTGGTGATAGCGCTGAGCCTTGGCGCCTTGTTCCTAGCATTTGGCCACCGTTCTCGCTTTCCATACGAGCATTCAACCCGTCGCTATCTCATTGCTTCCGCCGCTTTGGTAGTCGTCTGGCTGGTGATGCTGGGCGCCGCGGTACTGGCACAATCCGCCACGCTGGACGCCAACCGCTTTATGCCTCCATTAGAACGCTTGGCATTCGCCGTCACTTTGACCGTACTTGCCTGGGCATTCCTCAGCGCTGACTTTGTTGATTGGCGCAACCGGTCAAACCTCTTCATTATTGGTCTGACTTTGGTGTTGACGTTGCTCTACCTAAACACCGCAGGCAACTGGCTTGCGGAGTCCGCCAGGACCTCGGCATTTAACCGGAGCGCTTTCGCGCTGATCTGGTCGGCGGCGCCGGTCACGATCGCCATTTTCGGCGCGCTTCTCACATTGCTGAATGCCCGAAGCATCTTGGATGCGCCCCTCAAAATACTCTTCTTCCTTTTGCTGATCGTTGGCAACGGTTTTGATTTGTATCGGCTCTCGCAGGGCGATGCGAGCGGCAGTTATCTTGGCGGCTCTCGATTGGCTTACGTTGCCGGGCTCATACTTTTGCCGATGATTATCTATCGTCTTGCTGTTGCCTTGCTCGAGAACAGCTTGGTGGAGGTCGTGCTAGCCGCATCACAGCCGTCATCAGCGCTTGGACTGACGCCATCCGATGAAGTTGCTCCTGTGCAAGAGTCGCTTTCGGCCTCGGCCTCATCGTGGAACTTCGCTGCCGCGCCGGTACATGGCGACTCGCAGAAACTGCTGAACGCAATCGGTATAATGCTCGATAAGCCTGACGGAAGACTTGTACCGGAGCAAATCGTTAAATCCACCTTGGAGTCCATCGGCGCCGATGTCTGTGTGCTGATCCACCTGCAAGAGAACCATTACGCCGATGTCACCGCTGGATACGACCGGGTAGCGGATCAAACCCTGCGGGGGATTTCGCTAAACCTGAGCGAACAGCCGACGCTCCTGGAAGCGTCAAAAAGAGGCGAGCAAACGATCTTATTTCCCGAATATCATGCCGATGAATTGCAAGATCTGTTCCGGCGTCTAAACCTTTCTCCATTGAGCAACGTATATGTTCAACCCCTTTCGCTGGGAGGCGACCTGATTGCGGTATTGCTCGTCACCTTGCCATATCGTCAGACAGATCTCTCCGTGCAAGAAATCGAAGCCTTGCGCGATATCGGCATCGTCGCGGCACATATTCTCGCCTGGTCATCGATAAGGACGGAGTCCAGTTCCCAGGCTGAAGAGCAGTTCATCGACATGATCGCTGACAAGCCCGGGGCCACTACAGTAGATCCATCCGCGCTTGATACAAATCGGAAGGAACTGGAAGGGAGTCTCGACCCGGTCGTCGGGCGCAGCGGCCGTCTGATATCCCAAATGGCGGAGTTGAAGCAGCAGTTGCAGCAGCAACAGGTGCGTATGCTGGACAACCTCGCGGCCAAAGGCGATTCTGGCGCCGTAAGGCGTTTGACCGCCATCTTCGATGAACAAGCGCACTTGCGGGACGTCTGCGAACTTTCGGCGCGGGATCTCCTGGATGCGGAGACGGTCTTGCGGGTTCGCAACCCCGGCAGCGGGGAGTCCCTTGCGCAGGTCATTCGAGAGTACCTGCACAAGGAATACAATCTGATTGAAAGCGCGCGCGACCGCCTGCGCCGCCAAATCAACGCTGTCTTGGTGATGGGCAAGACCGCTGCAACCGACGGCGTCACGGCGATTCTTCAGAGCTTGGCGGATGAAACAGCGCAACTGGAATTAGAACGCGACCAGCAGCAGAGAAGATTGGATTCGATCGCCGCGAAGCTCGAATCTCTGGGCATCAGCGGGCGATACAGCAGCATGACTCAGTTGTTGATTCAGCTTTCCGCTGAAAGGGAAACGCTTGGGCAGCAGCTAAATGACGTCAACGAAGACCGCGCCGCATTGGTCAAGGAGCGGCGCAAACGCATGGCGCCCGGCGGCGGCGACCTTGAAGAGTTGCAACAGCAGCTCCGACACCTCAGCGCCGATCACGACCAACTTCTCAATGCGCGGGAAGACATGCGTCGGGAGCAGCAGCAGTTGCAGGCCAAGTTGCATGAAGCGGAAGCGGAACAGGCCGAGTTACAGGCGCAGAACGTCCAATTGAATGAGCAGCTCTCCGCGAGCGCGGAGGGCCATGAAGTCATCAATCAGCGTATTCAGGAGTTGACCGAGGAGCGCGACAACTTATTGAAGCTGCGTGACCAACTGACGGCGAAAGTCAACGCTGCAGTGGCCGAAGGCGCGGACAGGTCTACCGACACTGATGCTCAAGGCGAGCTTGAAGAACTCCGCGCGACTATCGAGCGCCTCGCCGAGCAGCGCGAAGAGCTGGCGCTGGATTTGAGCGACGCGCGCAGGGAATTAGAGTCCGCCCGTGAAACTTATCCGCAGCTGCAGCCCGACTCCGCCGAAACAACCATAGAATACAGGCCATGGCAACAAGACACCTTGTCGAGCGTCATCGAGGACTTGCATAGGCCCTTGACGTCCTTGTCCGACTACACTGATCTGCTCTTGGCTGAATCGCTCGGGATACTTGGCTCGGCGCAGCAACAGGTATTACGGCTCATGTCGGATCATCTAGGCAAACTCGATCGAGTCATCGATGAATTGCAAAAGGCGGTCGATCTTGATTCGCCGGCGTCGCGATTTCCTCACGGCGATATTGATGTCATGAGCGTGATCGATGAGGTAATACGCGCAACTTCTGGGCGCTTGGGCGAAAAGGAACTCCAAATCGAGTTGTCGCTCGCTGATCATCTGCCGCCGATCAGCGCCGACGCCAACGGCTTGATTCAGATCCTTACGCGCCTCGTCAATAACGCCAGTGACGTATCGCCACTCGGCTCGCAAATCAATATCAGCGCAAAAGCCGACCGACTGCATCTTCCCGACGCCGCTGAACCTGCCGACGTCTTGATAATATCAGTGACCGACCGAGGCGGTGGTATTGCGCCGGCGGACTTGCCCCGGGTCTTCGCCCGCAAGTATCGCAGCGCCTACCCGAGCATCGACGGCTTGAGCGACACCGGCGTCGGCATGAGCATCGCCAGGGCCTACGTGCGCGCCTTGGACGGCGACCTTTGGGTCACCAGCGACCTGAACGCCGGCTCGGTCTTTCATCTCGCTTTACCCTTGCAATTGGCCGCATCAATTGAGGATTAACCTATGCGGCGAAACATCGGCAACGAGCTGGTCGTAGCTCTGCTTGCGGCTGTATCGCTGCTTTTTGCCGCCCTATTTGCCGTTCTACTGGCCTCTTCGACACAGGACCCACCCTTACCGTTGAGCCCATCCGCCAGTCCAATCGCGCCGACCGAGGACGCTACGGCAACCGAGACAATAACGCAGACGCCAAGTCCTCAGCTTACATCGGTCGAGCTGTCGCCTTCTCCCACCGCGCTTGCGACTGCTCTTGCGCCGCGTCAAGAAACGCCTGAGGAAACAGAAACAACTCAAGTGGTCGACACATCGACTCCGATTGCCACAGCAGACGCATCCGACAGGCCCGAAGCCACGGCGACCGACCGCCCGACATCCTCGGCAACTGCTGCTATCGGCTTGACGATCCCGGTAAGGGCCACGACGGATACAGGGACGGCCACTGCGGCCGCCACGTTTACTGTCCCGCCGTCAACCACTGCGGTTGAAACAAGGACTCCCAGCGCAACTGACCGCGCCGTCGCCGCAACTGCTCCTTCCACCCTGACAGCGCCTTCAATTACAGCAACAATTGAATTGGCAGCGACGGTTCTTGACACGCCGGCGCTTGCGTCGCCCGTAATACCGGCAACTGACTCAGCCCTCACCTTGGCGACAGCGACCTCCATACCCACGGTCGGCGCAGTCTCGCCCACCGTGCAGCCGACTGTAAGGCCCTTCGAATCGCCGACAGCCACGATTGCTTTGGCGGCTACCGACGCGGTCTTGGACGCGACATCGACCCCGCTTGCGGTCGATACCGTTACGCCCGTTCTCACATTGACGCCTGCTGGCAAGATTACAATATCTCCTGAACGCGCGACCGCGACGCCGACTGAAATCGCCACGACAGCGCTCTCCACTCAAGTTACGGCAGCAGCGCTAACAGCTACGCCCTATCCCGTCACCACAGATGATCTCGTTACGGCGACGCCCAGCCAGCCTGTGTCGCCAACGTACACTGACACGCCGGCACCGCCTTCAGTTGCAATCAACGTCGTGGTCCTACCGGCCACATCAGACGATCGCTTCGAGGTAGATCGGAATGAGCGAACAGTTCGCCGCATTCCGCTTCCATCGACTCAGCCGTTTACTCCGCCGAAACTTCAAGCTACAGAGACGAGTTTGCCGCCCACCGCGACACATGTAGACGCGACCGGCGCGATACCGACTGTCACGCAAACGATGGAGCCGACGGCCACGAATACACCGGAAGACAGGGCTGTAACCGCTGTACCCACCGCAGCAGATTCGCCCACGGCGACGGGGACGCTTGAAACTGTCGCGGCCGACTTGACTGCGACAGCGACCGAAATGCCTGCTGTGGCGGATTCACCTACGGTCGAAGTCCTTACGCTGACTCCGACACCTGTGCGTACCGCCACGCCGACGCCCGACGATGCGGTCACGGCCGTCGAAACAACACGCGCGACTCAATTGGCGGCGACTGCTTTGGCGGTCACGGTTGTCCCATCTCCATCACCATTCGCTATACGCGCGACAGTCCTCGTAACGATTGTGCCGACCCAAACACCGCTGCCGAAACCGGCGAGTCCAACCGCGACCGAAACCGAAGCGCCTGTCCTACCGACCCTCATTCCTGAGACAGACTTGCCTGTTCGGCGCGAAACCGAGGTTGCGCTTAGCCCGGAACCTACAACAGCGCCGACGTCAACTCTGGAGCTGACAGCGACGCGCATTAGCCCAACGACGACCTCGACGATTTCGCCAACCCAAACATTGCTGACGAAGCCTGCGAGACCAACCGCGACCGAAACCGAAGCGCCTGTCCTACCGACCCTCATTCCTGAGACAGACTTGCCTGTTCGGCGCGAAACCGAGGTTGCGCTTAGCCCGGAACCTACAACAGCGCCGACGTCAACTCTGGAGCTGACAGCGACGCGCATTAGCCCAACGACGACCTCGACGATTTCGCCAACCCAAACATTGCTGACGAAGCCTGCGAGACCAACCGCGACCGAAACCGAAGCGCCTGCCGAACCGCCCCTCATTCCTGCGACAGACCTGCCCGCTCCGCGCGAAACTGAGCTGACGCCAAGTCCAGAAGTTACAACAGCGCCGACATTCACTCTGGAGCTGACAGCGACGCGCACTGGCCCATCGGCAACCAAAGCAACAGCAACGCCGACGCCTGTAGCGACTCTGCCGGCGACGCCCAGCCAACCAGCGTCACCAACATTCACTGATCTGCCGACAACGCCGTCAGTTGCAATCAACGTCGTGGTCCTACCGGCCACATCAGACGATCGCTTCGAGGTAGACCGGAATGAGCGAACAGTTCGCCGCATTCCGCTTCCATCGACTCAGCCGGTTACTCCGCCAAAACTTCAAGCTACAGAGACGAGTTTGCCGCCCACCGCTACGCCTGTAGACGCGACCAGCACGATTCCAGCTGTCACACAAACGATGGAGCCGACGGCCACGAATACACCGGAAGACAGGGCTGTAACCGCTGCACCCACCGCAGCAGATTCGCCCACTGCGACGGCGACGCTTGAATCTGTCGCGGCCGACTTGACTGCGACAGCGACCGAAATGCCTGCTGTGACGGCGCCCGCGGTCACAGCTATTTCGAGCCCACATCCCACAGTAGACAGAATCGAAACGGCCGTAGTTCCGCCGGTGGGATCGCCTATTGTCGAAGTCGTCACGCTGACCCCGACACCTGTGCTTACTGCTACGCCGACGCCCGACACGGTTGTACCGTCCCCATCACCTTTCGTTACACGTGCGACAGCGACCGCGACGATTGCGCCGACCCAAACACCGCTGCCGAAGCCTGCGAGTCCAACCGCGACCGAAACCGAAGCGCCTGTCGTATCGCCCCTCATCCCTGCTACAGACCTGCCTGCTCCGCGCGAAACCGAGGTTGCGCTTAGCCCGGAGCCTACAACAGCGCCGACGCTAACTCTGGAACTGAAGGCGACGCGCATTGGTCCAA
>JAPOYU010000106.1 GCA_026706395.1 Chloroflexota bacterium | reverse complement strand
TATCGGGACCGGTGGCATGGACTGCGGCTGTCGCTGCTGATGGCCTGGTATGAGTATCGCAAGTACCAAAGGCTGTCAGCGCTGCGGCAGAAGCGATGAAGCCCGTGATTTGCAGTCGCCCCTCCGGCGGATTCTATTGCGGCACCAGGATGCCATAGCCGCCATTCTCGCGCCGGTAGAGCACGTTGACTTCTGTCGTTTCGGCATTCATAAACATGTAGAAGTTGTGATCGAGCAATTCCAGCTGTTCGATCGCCTCGTCTTCGTTCATCGGGATGAGTTCGACCTGTTTACGGCGGAGGATCTCGATTTGCTCAGCCGCTTCGGGCTGCGGCAGATCGTAATCCGGGACATCCTCGGCGATGTTCAACTCGGCGATCGTCGCGCGATAGCGGTCGCGAACCCGCTGGTTTTTTGATTTGCGCTTGCTCTTGAATCGGTCGATTTGCCTGTGCAGCTTGTCAACCGCCTTGTTAATGGCATAGCGAATGGTATCGCGGTTCTCGATGTTCATTCTTTCTTCGGCGCGCAGGATAGCGCCGCGAGCATGCTGCACGGTAATTTGAGCGATTGCGATGTCGGCGCCGCGGTGAGTGCGAATGATGGCCAGTTCGACCCCGACATGGGCAATGTTTGGCAGGTATCGGTCGAGTTTATCAACTCGCGACCGTGTGTATCCGTCCAGCGACTCGGAAATCCTGATTCCGTCACCATGAATGCTGATATCCATAGAGGTCCTCCTGGCGAAGAAGATAAATGGTCAAGATGTGCTGACGCAAATGCCGAAGACTGATTCTGCGTTGCGCGTGCGAAGCGCGCCGGCGCATGCGCCAAGTGTAGAACCGGTGGTGACAACGTCGTCAACCAGCAAGATGGACTTGCCGGCTACCTCGGCACTTGCCTGGAAGGCGTCGGCGACATTTTGACGCCGGTCGACGGCGGCAAGCTGCGCCTGCTGGCTTGTGTCACGAATCCGCCTTAACCAAGTCGGCTCGCACGGTATCCCGGTTGCCTGCGCTACCGGCCGGCTCAACAATTCTGCCTGATTATATCCCCGTTCAGATTCTCGGTTAGAGTGGAGTGGTACGGGAACGATAGCGTCGATCCGCCAGTTCTGTTGGCTGAGGCTCGCGCTGAGTCGGTCAGCCAGCGGGGCGCAAAGATTTAAGGCGTCATGGTACTTGAAGGACTTGACGGCGTTTTCAAGTATGCCGGCCTGTACGCCGGTGCCACAAAGACCATCGAGCGATTCCTGTCTTACAGTGGTGACGTCAAGCGGCAGCGCAGCGAGCCGCCCAAGGCAATCACCACAGAAGCGAAAATCGACACGGCCACAGTTGCCGCATCTGGGCGGAAAGATCAGATCCACCAGCCAATTGAAAACTGCGCCGGCAGAAAATGTGAAGTTTGAAGAGGTATTCGACGTGGATGCTGTTTGCTGCGCCATCGGTGACGATCTCCCGCGAGAAGCACGACGACTGCCTCCCATATATTGTAGCACGGCCGGATTAGGTTTCATTGAGGTTCCTTCGCTCCCACATAGATTAGAGCTTGAACAGGTTGAAAAGTCGGTTTCCTGAACGGACTTGGACGAGCGTATGCGCTCTGATAAGGGCGGCGGAATCATGCTATAGTAAACGTGAAATGTCAGGTCTGGGCGATCGACGCCTGGGGAGAACCGCGAGTTGGAGCGGGTCAGCAAGTCGGGTTTGTCATTCTATCGCAATCAAGCCTGGCAGGGCGTCCGTCACGGCATTTTTACGCGGCAGGGCGGCGCCAGCAAATCACACTGGTCGTCACTGAATCTAGGCGCTTCAATCGGTGATGATCCGGCTGCCGTCGTGGAGAACCACCGGCGGATCTACGATGCAGTTGAGGTCAATCCCAGGTCTGCCGTAAGCAGTTGGCTTGTTCACAGCGTCGAGACACTCGTCATCAACGGGAACACGTCGTCAAATGGCCAACTTAAGAAGGCCGATGCCATCATCACTGATCAAGCAGATCGTCCGCTTGTGATGCGCTACGCCGACTGCGTACCGCTGCTGCTTTATGATCCCGTGAGACGGGCGATAGGCTTGGGGCATGCGGGCTGGCGTGGAACAGTCAAAGGCATGGCGGGCAAGATGGTGCGGGAGATGCGCTTTGCGTTTGGCTGTCTGCCGGAAGATATTCAGGCTGTCATTGGTCCGGCAATCTCGCGACGAAACTATCGGGTGGGCGCAGATGTTGTTGCGGAGGCGGATGCTTACTTCGGCGAAGATGCCGGAGTGGTTGCGCGCGATCCGGCGGGGGGAACGCAGACATTTGATCTTTGGCGCGCCAATCAACTCGACTTGTCTCGGCATGGTGTGACCGAGGTGGAAGTTCTGGATATCTGCACATACGAGAATACGGACGAGTTTTATTCGCATCGAGCGGAAGAGGGCATGACAGGCCGTTTCGGCGTGGTGATCTCCTTATGAACATCGCCGGCAACATCAAGCGAGTTGAGGACCGCATTGCGGCGGCATGCGCGCGGGCGAGACGGGACCCGGCGGAAGTCAGCTTGGTCGGGATCAGCAAGCAGAAATCGGCAGACGATATCATTTGCGCCATAGAAGCGGGGCTGCAACATATCGGCGAGAACCGCGTAGAAGAAGGCATAAAGAAGATTCCGCGAGTCCTTGAAGGTGCTTCGAACTCGGTGACCTGGCACATGGTCGGCCATGTGCAGAGTCGCAAGGCAAAGCATGTCGCGAAGATATTCGATGTCGTGCAGTCGATAGACAGCGTCCGCTTGGCGCAGCGATTATCGCGCCTGGCGGTCGATGAGAATCGCGAGCTTGACGTCCTGCTGGAGATCAATGTTTCGGGAGAAGCATCGAAATACGGATTTAAGGGTTACAATTGGTATCGGGATGCGGCAGTGCTGGAAGGGCTGCTGGATGCGCACGGAGAGATTATGCAGTTGCAGAATTTGAAGGTGCGAGGATTGATGACGATGGCGCCGCTTGGCGCGGGCGATTCGACAAACCGGCGGGTCTTTGCAGATCTGTTTGCCTTGCGCGAGGAAATGCAGTCCGCTGCAAATATGCCTTTGCCGGAATTGAGTATGGGCATGACTGACGACTTTGAGTTGGCGATTGAAGAGGGCGCGACGATGGTTCGTGTCGGGCGCGCAATTTTTGGAGATAGAACTTAGCAAGGAAAGCAAAAGGAAAGGCTGAGATACTGATGTCCGCTTTGTTTGAAGTGCTCTACTTGGCGCTGAGCGCGTATCAATTAATCTTGCTGGCGCGAGTGTTGATGAGTTGGCTGCCGAACCTGGATCCCAACAACCCTATCGCCCGGTTTCTTTATCAGGTGACCGAGCCCGTATTGGCGCCGATCCGCAGCGCATTGCCGCCGATGGGCGGGATCGACCTCAGCCCTCTGGTGGTCTTTCTGGGCATCAGCGTCATTATGCAGTTGGTGCTATAGGCGCGGGCATACAGTAGACTTCGCCGCGCCTTTGTATCCGTTCCGCCAGGAAGCCCGTCTAGAGCTTGATCAGGATCCGCCCGCAGCTTTGACAGTTTACGATGTCATCGCTGCGGTTTATGGCGGTGATGACCATGCTGTTCTGCTCGATTCCGCAGACGGTACAGGCGTCGTCCTTCAGCACTGAAACGGGACGGTTGGAGTTTTTCGCCCGCATGCTGTTGTAGGTCTGGTAAATTTTCGCTGGAATCTTCTTTACGACCGCTTTGCGCCTAGTCAGCTGTTCGCCTACTGTGGCGGTCAACGTTTCTTTCTCTTCCAACAGTTCTTGATTTTCGGCGGCGCGCGCGTTTTTCGTTTCTTGCAACAAGGTCTCGGTATCGTCCAGTTTCTGCTTGGAGTCGTCGCGCTCCGTTAGGATTCGTTTCAATTCGTCGTCGAGAACATCCTTCCGCCGCGTCAAGGATTCGAGCTCCATTTGCAAGTCCTGCAATTCCTTGGGACTGTTGACTTCTCCACCGTAGAGAAGCGCTTCGCTGGCTTGGCGCTTGTCCACAAGAGACGCTATTTCAAGTTCCATGTCTGTCGCGCGTCTTGCCGCGTCGTCGTATTCTGTTTTGGCGGCCTCAAACTCCGTCTCCGCCTCGCGCAGCGCCTCATCATTTTCGATCTGCTGATTGATTGTTTTGATCCGCTTTGTATGATCGATGATTTCAAGCTCCAGCTGTTGAACACGATAGAGCGCCAATACGTCCGACATGATTTTGTCCTTGCCAAAGAAACTCGGTCACGGGATTAGTCCTTTAATGATAACGCAAGATGTAAACTACTTGTCAGGGTAATTCCGCGTATTGCTGATGCTGCAGGACTGAATGCATGGAGACCTCAGACAATCTGCCGAATATGAGTCATGGCATGGGAAACGGGGGGCTTGTGGCGGGGCTAAGTCGTCGTCTGACGGCAGAGCGCGCGGCGATCGTGATCGTCTTTCTGCTGATCTTCGCCATGGCCAGCCGTGTGACAGCGGACCCGGATATGTGGTGGCACATACGTTTGGGTCAGCAAAGTATCGAGACCGGCGATTTTGTCTACGCTGATACCTTCTCCCATACACAGCGCGGAAACATTCACAAGAATCACAGTTGGCTGGCGCAGATTGTCATGGCTGGTGTATGGGATCTGGGCGGTCACTTCGTCCTGACGTTGGTTGTGGCCTCGCTGGCGGCTGGCGGAATGGCATGTCTTTACCTGGCGGGCCGCGGAAGTATCTACATGCAGGGTTTCGTTCTGGTCGCGGGCGGCGCATGCGCAGCGGTCTTCTGGTCTCCGCGTCCTCAGATGTTTACCTTTTTCTTTGCCGCGCTGCTGGTGAATCTGTTGCGGCAACTGAAGCGCGACAGCCAGGCGCCGCTCTGGATATTGCCCGCGATGATGTGGCTGTGGGCGAATCTGCATGCTGGATACATTGTCGGCTACTTGTTTATCGGCGCATTTGTGTCAGGCGAATTGCTCAATCGCGCGCTTGTTTCCGGCCGGTCAGCTGTCGCCTGGCCGCGGATCAGACGGCTTTGCGCTTTCACACTATTGTCACTGGCGCTGCTGCCGATCAGCCCGCTGGGGCTGGATGTGTTTCTTGTGCCCTTCGAGACATTCGCCATAAGCGGCATGCGGGAATTCATTGCGGAGTGGAATTCGCCGGACTTCGCGCAGCCGGCGACCTGGCCCTTCGTCGTTTTGCTGATCGCGCTGATCGCGTCCAGTTGGGCTAGCCGGCGCAAGATTGACTTTGCGGACTTGCTGCTGGTCGGCGGTACCATGTTTATGGCGCTGTATTCGGCGCGCCACTTGCCTCTCTTCGTCATAGCGGCGGCGCCGGTCTTGACCGCGCAATTGAACGACGGTTTTGAGCGCAATGGCTGGAGGATCCCGCGGCGCGCTGAGGAGACGGGACTCCGACTTGCGCTTAATATTCTTTTGGTCTTCATAGTCGCAATCGGCACAGCAGCGCGCGTCGCCTACGTTTCAAGACCCGATACCGTTGCTCAATCGCTCGCGTTGAATTATCCGGTGGGAGCTGTCGAATTCCTCCGGACAGCTGAAATGGAGGGCAACCTGTTCAACAGCTACAATTGGGGCGGTTATCTCATTTTCGCTTTGCCCGAGCATCCCGTCTTCATTGATGGGCGAACCGATCTGTACCATGATGCGCTTGATGAGTATACGGCGGCGGCATTCGGCACACCAGCGTGGTCGGAGGTTTTTACAAGGCGCGAGATCGGCATTGCATTGATCGAAACGGACGGCCCATTGGCGCAGCGTCTTGATGCGGATGAGAATTGGAGTTCGGTATATCGGGACGGCGTCGCAAGCGTTTATGCTCATGTCGGCGCCACAGCCGGAGGCAATAGTTTGTGAAAAAACGCTACCGCGACAGGGCTTTGAATGAGCTGCTGGCGCGCTTGCAGTCTGACGATTTCGACGGGCGGGAATACGCGCTTTTCCAGCTAGCATTGTTGCTGCGACGGGCAAACAGGGGAAGCTCTGATCTGCCGGAAGTCGACGGTGAAAGCCTCCCGCGTGAATTACAGCGACTTCGGCTCTCCGCGGAAGAACAGCGTCGGATTGTGGATCAGCTGACGCTGCTGATAGCCAGGCGTCAAGCGAGCCGCGCAACAGCTTTCTGGACATTGAACGAATTTACCGCCGATGTCGGCTGGACTCCGGCCTTGGCGGCGCTGGAAGAATACGGGCATCAGCTAAACGACGAGGCGGCGCTGCAAGCTTGCCGCGCTTTGCGGCGCTGGCTGACGTCCTCTCTGGTTTCTGCCGAACAGGCGAACGAGACCATTGGCGCGACATTTGTCAAAAGCCTGATCGTTAAGTGGGCGGCCGCCGACGACAATCGCTTGAGCAAAGAGGCGCGTGCTGTGCTTGATCGTTTGTGTCCGGATGGGCAGCAAGCGTCATCAGTCCAATGAATCTACAGTTTACTGCCGGGAATGGGACCGTGTCGGCGGCAGACCAAGCGGAATCGCAATCCAAGCGGTCCGGATTCTGGATTATAATAGGAGCGTACAGGCGGTATATTTGGAACGAAACTGCGATGTCTAGCCTCTTCGACAAGCTTTCAACGCTGCTTAACGCCCAAGTGAATGACCTTATGGGCAGGAATCCCAAGTCGCCTTTGGCGCGCATCCGCCTGAATCCCGAAGAGGCGGAGAAGGATCCGCGGCGGTCAGCGCAAACCCTGCGGCAACGCCTGGAGGAAGCGATTGACTATGAAGGCGAGTTGGAGGGCAAGATCAACAGCCTGACGAACGAGGCGCTTGATCTGGATGCCGAGATTGACGTCTGTTTGCGGGGGGGCGATCAGTTTGGCGCGCGGCGGTTGCAAGGCCAGCTGAACATGAAGCAGCAGCAAATAACGATTGCGGAATCGGAACTTCGGGATCACCGAATGGTTACCCGGCATCTCATGCAGGAAATGAGTACCTTGGAATCGGCTCTGGATAGCCGCGAGAGACAGGGGAGTTCGCAAGCGACGCGCGGAGAAAGCCGGCCGCGAAGCACAAAGATTCCAGTGGAAGGAGTCGCCGCCGCCGCGGATTCCTTGGTTGGAAGCGTGGCCGGCAAACTTGATGAGGCGCGTGACAGCATTGAAACACTGCTTAGCAGGCCGCCAACGGCCGATCCGCCCGTTCGCAGCGGGAACAAAGAAAGGATCGTGATTGTCGACGAGGAGCCGGATCCGCGACAGCCCAAACCGCGTAAGAAAGACCAGGAGAATATGAGCCGACGTCTTTCGCGTTTGAGCAAACCCGCTGAGGACGACGGCTAGTCGCGGCGTTTATGAAACTAGGGCGCGCCGCCCGCGTGGCGCTCCAATGATTCCACAAGATCCTGCATTGAACGTTCGATGTAGGGGAAGCCAAGCCAGGCGCTCATAAGACCGAATAGGCCGCCGGTGACAACGCGGAATACCGGCGCGGTTTCGCGTACGGGCCAGAACTCAAAGGGTGGATAACTCAACAGTTGGCTCAACCCGTCTGCGCCGACCGGACCCAGTCCGGCGAAAATGTAGAGCCACAGTGGCAAGGGCCGGATCCGCCAGCGGTAACGCACATAGATTAGACCGCCGACAAAGAGCATGGTGTAGATGGAGAGATCGCGGGCGCAGAGGCCGGTCTTGTAACCGAAGGTCTCATCGCCTATAAAATGACGCGCGGCGATCTGTTGCGGGACAGAAAACGTTTGCAGGTTTTCCGCGCTGGCAGCCGCGGCCGAATCGCCGAAATAATATGCCGACCAGTGGCGGAACTGCTCTTGGAATGCCTCCGATTGTTCGGCGTAGTTCTCAAATGGTGTGTAACCGCTGCGGGCGGCGCCACGCGGATAAAATGCCTGTTCGCCAAAGACGAAGACGGAGCGGAAGGCGAATTGATGGCAGAAGGGACTGTAGAGCGTATAGATCAGATCGGCGGGCGCCAACAGGCCGAGTTTGGCAAGCCCAGGCGCCACCCACGGCAAGCTACTGTATGCAAAGAGAAGAACCAGGACTATGCGCAGCCAGCGGCGCGCTGCTTTCAACAGCAGCAGTCGACACGCTCTGAAAACTCGAGTCATCGCTGATGCCGCCTAGACCTTGAGCGCCAGACGCTGGATATCATGCAAGGCCTGGTCATACGTTATCGGACCGAAATATACGGCGCGGATGATCAGCCGGTCATCAAGCATGAAAGTTGTCGGCAGGCCGCGAATCCGGTAGCGCTTTGCCACTTCCAAAGCCGGATCGAGCAGCAAATCAAGGCTCAGGTCGAAATGGTCGCGCCAGGCGGTTACCGCGTCCCGGGTATCGCCCATATTTATCGCGATTATGCGGAGCAAGTCCGGATGTTGGTTTTGCAGCTGCTGGAGCTCCGGCATTTCCCACTGGCAAGGAGCGCAGCTTGTCGACCAGAAGTTGAGGATCGTCACTTTAGCCTTGCTGGGCTGAAGCGGTACCAGGTCGTTCGATATGTTCCTCAAGGCAAATCCAGGCGCCGGCGAACCGACGGCGGCGAAGTAGTTAGCATCACTGCCGCGGCTGTTATCGCCGGGCTTTGGAAGACCGGTGTCCATGAGAATGGTGAAGGCCGCGCCCAGACAGGTGAACGCGGCGAGCAAGCTGAGAGCTTGCTTCAGTTTCTTCATGCAGCTTCAGACGGCATCTATTCCTCGGCAAAGGCGTTCATCAGCAATTCGGAGAGTTGCGATTCCGTCATGATACCAAAATGGCGCGCCAGAATGACCCCGTCCTTGCCCAGCAGATATGAGCTCGGGCGGGTTTGAATGCCGTAGAGATCGTTGATTTCGCCGCTGTCGTCCAAGGCGAGTGGGAAGCTTAGGCCAAACTCGTCGCGGAATTCTGCCATGGCTTCCTCCGTGTCGTTGTATGCGATCGCAACGATTTCGAAGCCGCGAGATTGCCAATCTTCGTAAGCCTTCTGGAATTCTGGCATCTCCCGTCGGCAGGGTCCGCACCAGGTGCCCCAGAAATTCAACAGCACTACCTGGTCACGCAAGTCAGCGAGACGTATCTGCACATCGTCCAAAGATTCAATTGCGAAGTCGGGGGCGCGATTGCCCTCGGCCAAACCGACTGTCGGGAGCAGGTCGCTTGCGATTTCCGTCAGGCTGTTCAGCAGGTTGCCGGCGAGAGACTGAAGCGCATCTTGGGATTCGGCTGCTTCAATCGGCTCAGCGTTCCGTATCTTGACGCGGAAACGCGCGGACTCGGCGGCAGAGGCCTTGATCATAACCACGCGGTACAGTCCGTCTTCGACCAGGGAAAAGGCGGTCAGCGGGTAGATGTTGCCGGCGACGGCGATACCCTCCGACTTGTTGCCGCGGGCGAGTTCGACATCGCCGGGACCGAAGAGCATCATTTCGAAATCCGGCACGGTTTCGTTGATGCTGCGGACTTCGATATCGATGATAGCGCCGGCCTCGGCATGGAACAGAAACTCCTGCGCTGGCGCTTCAGGCGAGAATTGTCCGCTGGCGCTCTGGTTTATCGCGATTGGTACCAGGCTGCCACCCAGGCAGGCGCCGACATGGCTGAGCCCCAGCCGCCCTTCGAAGAAACCGACGCCGCACTCTTCTACACGGAAGGTGAAATCGGCGAACTCTCCGCGAGAGAATGTTTGGCTCAGGCTTTGCAGCTGGCCGCTTGCGACCAGCAGGCCGATCGCAATGAGCAGCGATCCACTGAAGAGCTTAATCTTGTTCATCTGCCTTTGCAGACGCCGCAAGAAACCCTGGGCGCTATTGAGAAGAAGCGCGGTGATTACGAAAGGAATGCCTAGGCCGATGGAGTATGCGGTCAGCAACAGCATACCTTGAGCGATTTGGCCACTGGAGGCGCCGGAGGTTGCGGCCACTGTAAGAATCGTACCGAGCAGGGGGCCGATACAAGGCGACCAACCGGCGGAAAAGACCATTCCCATGAAAGCCGATCCCAGCAGCCCTTCACGATCGTTCGCGCCGATTTCGCCACGGGTGTCGGAGTAGAGGGCCGCGTCCAACCGGTCGAGCAGACGATTCCAGAAAACCCCCGGCTGGGTAAAGGCGCCGTTTGCGAACATGGCCATCACCAGTATCGCAGCGAGCGGCAGCGCGACGATCGCCTGCTCCAGGAAGCCCCAGTAGAATATGCCGGCGGCGGCCAAGGCGACGCCAATGCTGAGCAGGACATTGTCGAGCAAGCCCGACTGGCCCTTCTTGCGCAGCCAGGCGAAGAACTGTGGCGCCAAGCCCATGAATTGAAAGCCGAAGAAAATGATGACCAAACCACCGAAGCGCCCGATGACCTCGGTGAATGTTCCAACGTGTTGCCCAGCGACGCTCGACAGGGCGGTGGTGAGCAAGCCGATCAAGACAAAGATTATCGTAAAGCCGAAAACGAAGGCAATGCCATGCAAGAGCATTTGCAGGCGAAAAGCCAAACTGACTGACGAGACGCCTCCGGTCGCCGATTGCCGGCTGACGTTGTGGGTTAGGCGCCCGCCCATGTAACCGATATATGCCGGCACCAGCGGCAATACGCAGGGCGAAATAAACGACAGGATGCCGGCGACCAGCGCCAAGCCAATCGTAATGTTTTCCATCTGTGAATCCTCCGGTACAAACTTGCTCGCGATCGGCGAGTTTACTCGTTTCTATCATGGTCTAGTAAAGCAAAAACAGATTACAGGATGCTTGCCCATCCATGAAAATTCGCTTTCCTAACGGTCAAATTGATACATTGTCAGCTTTCATCCAGCAGCAGTTCGCATAAGTACATCTGCTCTTCTTCCAGCGAGTCGACTACGCCGTCGATACGGGCGAAGCGCAGCGCGTCCAGAATGCGCTTGTAGCGCGGTCCGGGCGGGATGCCCATTTGCGTCAGATCGACGCCACTGATCATCGCCCGCTGATGCCGCCACTTTTCGGCGAAGTCTTCCAGCTTGTTTTGAGCCGCGGGGCAGTCGGCCAGGATCAGCCAGGCGGCGATCAACGCGGGCTCGGGCAGTCCGTCCAGAATTCGGACCGCTTCGCTCGGCGGCGATTGCGGGTCGCGCAAAACGTCGGATTTTCGCATCAGGCGGGAGCAGGCCATTATCGACTGCGTCAAGTTCCGCGGCAGGTCCAGGCGCTGGCAAATGGCGAGCGCATCGTCGTCGCATACAGACGCCAGGAGTAAAGTCCACAAAACCGCGCCATGGTCGGCGGCGGCTGCCCAGGGCGATTGGGTTTGTCGGAAACGTGTCAACTGGTCCGGAAGGTCTGGGCTCAAGCGAAGGGCAGGATGAATATGCAGCAGCGCGCCCAAGTCTTGCAGTTGCAGGAGAATCTCATCGGCCTTGGGCTCGCTCAAGACAAGATCCAGTTCATTAACCAAGCGCTTGCCTGTGACGCGTCCTAGCAGCGGCAGAGCTGCGCCCAGAAATCTCTCGGTTCCCGCTTCAATGGCGAAGCCCATCCGCGCGCGGAGCCGGAGGGCGCGCAGAATACGCGTCGGATCATCAACAAAGCTGTCTTCGTGCAGAACACGAATCAGCCTATCCTGAAGGTCAGCGACGCCGCCACAACCATCAAGCAGCCGACCGGATTCCAGCGCCGGGCTGAGCTGGATAGCGAGCGAGTTCAAGGTAAAGTCGCGCCGACGCAGATCGGACCGGATGTCGGAGGGTGAGACAATCGGCAAGGCGGCAGGCTGGGGGTAAGTCTCCAAGCGGGCGCGGGCGAAATCGATGTGTTGCGGGGCGTCATGCTCGGGAATTTGGAGGTTCTCTGCCGCGCTTGAATCAAGTGACCATATCGCCGTGCCAAAGGCTTCATGCGCCAGCACCCTCCCTCCGAATCGCTCGGCGAGCTCTTCCGCGAAGCGAATGGCATCCGCCTCCAGCACGAAATCAAGATCGTGATTTGGCACTTCCAGGAATATGTCGCGCACGACGCCGCCGACCAGAAAAAGGCTAAGCCCGCGACGTTCCGCCTGTTGGACAATCGTATCGATTAGAATGGCGGTGGATTCACCCAGGATTTGTCGAATCTTAGCGCTAGCGACAAGCTGATTGTCGGGCTTTCTTGACATGGCGGTTCAGTCTTGGCTCATGGAATCGGGATCCACGGGCCCACCAGTTCGCGCTCAATCATGCTCAGCGATGTTGTAACGTTGAAGAAGGCGAGGATGGCAAAGGCGATTGCGGCGCGGCGGTCGTCCCGTCCGTGCATCAAACTGAACAATCCGGGCATTATGATTGCAAGCCACAACAAATAGAGGACGTAGACGACTACTCGTTGGGAGCGCGGCTGGAAACCAGACAATAGCAGCACGATGCCAATCAATAATGTGGCGCCGGCGAGCAGAGCGTAAGTGGCGACCGCTCCCAGATAGTGACCGGATATCGATTCGTTTCGCGCGACAATAACGCAAGCCCAGATGCCCAGCGCCAGGGAATACAGAATGTGCATATTGAAGAGGATTTGGTGGATATCCGCCACGATCGCGCCCCGATATCTTTTGTAATTTTAGCATATTGCCAGCGATGATTTCAGGCGATCGACAGCAGCCCCAGGTTTGACGCAAGCCAGACCAAGGCCAGCAGATTGGCGACGATAAGCGCCGGGCGCTGCAAGTTTCCGCCATCTCGCGCAAGATTCCCGCGCATATCCAATTCCCAGGGAAAGAGCCCGCAGGAGATCACCCCGATGACCAAGACCGTGCCCAGCCACTCGGGGAAAAGACCTTGCAGCATCGCAGCAAACATGCAGATTAGCGCGCCGACGATGGACAGATGGCCGAGGACGGCCGTTGGACGCTCGCCCAGGAGAACTGCGGTATTTTTCAAGCCGGCTTGCTTGTCGACCTCGTAGTCGGCTACCTGGTTATAGAATTGCCCATAGGCGGAAAACAGGGCGGCCGCGGCGATGACGAGCCAGGCGGCGCCAGGCTCATTCCCGTAGGTGAAGTAACCCGTGGCGATGAGCAAGCCGCTTAGCATAAGCGCGTGAGTAACAACGTCGGCGAGCGGTCGAGCTTTGAAGCGAAATGGATGCGCTGAATACAGATAGCAGAGAGCAAGCGTGAGCACGCCCAGCATAAGCGCCAGCGCACCACTTAGGGCATAGAGAAGGAAAGAGGCCAGGAAGGTCGTCCAGGTGATGATCAAGCCGGTGCGCCGCTGGAGCAGGCCACTGCTGACGACGTTGTGCGCTTTCTTATCGACATCCAGCGCATCGTCTGGCGCGTCCTCGATATCGTTGAGCATGAATGCGAATGACATCGCGAGCAGGTTTGCGGTCAGCACGGCGATAAGCCGCCAATCCAGCAGCGTCGCCGTCGGCTCGACCGCCAGCAATGCGCCCATGATGGTCAGCGGAACGGTAAAGGGAAAGTGTTCGCGCCAGCGGGTTAGTCGGATCACCGCGGCTACTTTGCCCTCGCGTTCTTCACGGGCGATGTCTTGAATTGAATTCGAGTCGCCAACCATAACTCAGCCCAGGATAAGCGCTGCAAAGCATATCATACTTGCGACCTCGACCATTATAGTTGACTTGTTAAGCCCGCATTGTATCGGGCAATATCGGCTTGTATGATTTCAGTCATGTTCAGAATTCTCATTGTCGCTGTATTCTGCATTGTGCCGATGACGGCATGCAATTTGAACAAATTGCAATCTCCGCCCAATCCAGTGTCCGCTGACAGCGGCCTCCCCGGCGTGGAAAGCGCCGCTGTCACCGCTTCGCCGACTCCCGCCGAGCCGACGCCGTTGGCGACTGCCCCGCCTACCTCAACGTTAGCGACGGAAAACCGCTGCCATGCGGATGCCGGCCATCCGACTCGGGGCATTAGCGCCGATGTCGATATCGACTATGAGAACAAGACGGTTGTCGTCTTTCAGCGCGTCCGGTTTCTCAACCGCGAGCCAGCTCCGATCGAAGAAGTCATTTTGGATGTGCAAGCGAATCAGTGGGAGGATATTTTCTTCCTGGAAGACCTGAGGGTCGATGAACAAGATGCGAGCTACCGCTTGGATCGTAATCGGCTTCAAGTGCAACTGGCGGAAACGTTGCAATCTGGCTGCTGGCTTGAGATCGCCCTGAGGTTCCGGCTGCAGCCAGCGGCGATCGGGGATGGTCTGCGCTCTTACCGGGGCTTCCTCGGTTACAGTTCTCGGCAATTGAATTTGGGTCATTTCCTGCCGACGGCGGCCGCGCGCTTGGATGGCGCCTGGCGCATTCATGAGCCCGTTGGCATCGGCGAGCAAATCGTATATGAAGTGGCCGACTGGCAAGTCAACTTGAATGTTCGCGGCGCGTCGGCATCCCTTCAACTGGCGGCGCCGGGGACGGTCAGGCGGGTTGGCGACGGGCGGTGGTCGGTACAGTTGAGAAACTCACGAGATTTCGCCTTGAGCCTGAGCGAGGAATTTGTCTTGCGCGAGCAGGAGCTGGCAAACGGCGTCACCTTGGCGGTCTATGCATTTGCTGATGCGGTAGTGAATGATCGCGGGCTGGAAATGGACGGGGCGGCGCACGTTTTGGGTGAGGCGGCGAAGTCACTTGATACGTTTGCGCGGCTCTTCGGACACTACCCTTGGGATCGCTTGGTTATCGTCCAAGGAGACTTCCCCGACGGCATGGAATTCAGCGGCCTGGTATTCGTTGGCAGCGGCTGGTTCTATGGTTTCGACGGCACGACAAGGAACTATCTCACCTTGATTTCAGTTCATGAGGTTGCGCATCAATGGTGGTACGCGCGGGTGGGCAACGATGCCGCTTTGAACCCCTGGCTGGACGAGGCGCTGGCGACATACAGCGAATACCTCTTCATCGAGGCGAATTATCCGGCGGACAAGAATTGGTGGTGGACATTCCGTGTCGCCGTCTACTTTCCGCAGGGATCTGTGGACTATCCGGTATACGAGTTCAATACGCCGCGCGAGTACATCAACGCGATCTATCTGCGAGGGGCGCAGATGCTGCAGAACTTGCGCGAGGACATCGGTGATGAAGCTTTTTTCGAAATGCTGCGCGCATATTATGTGGCGGGGGACGCGCGGATAGCCGATCCGTCATTGTTTTGGCGTCAACTGTCGCCGGAGCTTCTACCATTGACCGAAGCGACCAGACGTGATTTTCTCGCCCATCCCGCGATTGATGCGACTATCCCGCCCGGTACTCAGCCCTGACCATCGGAACCTACGGAGGATGCCTCATGAACGTAGATGCACAGATTACATTCATCTATACCGACGATCTTCCGCGCTCGGCGCGCTTCTATGAGGAGGTGCTAGGTTTTGAATTGGCGCTCGATCAGGGCAGTTGCCGGATATACCGTGTGGTGGGCGGCAAGGCCTACATCGGCATCTGTTCAGGTGCGAGCCCGCCAGATGCTGGCGCGGGCATCATATTGACCTTGGTCACAGCGGATGTAGACGGCTGGTACAACCGGATCATCGCGACCGGATGGGAGTGTGAACATCCACCGCGACGTAACGACGCCTTCGATATTTACCACTTTTTCCTGCGGGATCCGTCGGGGTACCGAATTGAGATACAACGCTTCGCAAGCGAGGACTGGGACCGATCAACCCAGGGAATCAGCCTGTAGTCTTCATGCCGGCGGCGATGCCATTAATGGTTGCGAGCGTGGCGTCGAGCACCGGCCGCCGCTTCTCATCATCGTTGTCGAGTTGGCGCAGTTCGCGCAGGAGCGCCACCTGCATGAAATTCAGCGGATCAACATAGGGGTTGCGCCGCTGTATCGAAGTCTTGATCGCCGCCATGTTGGCGAGCAGATCGTCCTGGCCGGTGACGCGGATAATCATTTCGCTGCTTAGCGCGTGCTCCTCTTTGATCCAGCTAAAGAATCTCTCGCGCAAGTCGGGCGGCTCCACTAGCGATGCGTAGAGCTCGGCAATGCCCATGTCGGCTTTGGCGACATCCAGTTGCGCATTGTCGATTGCCGCCTGAAAGAAGGACCAGTTTTGATACATCTCTTGCAGCAGCGACATGCCACGGTCGTCATCATCGGCGAAGTGCTTGAAAGCTGTGCCCAAACCGAACCAACTGGGCACGATCGCCCGGCTTTGCATCCAACTGAACATCCAGGGTATGGCGCGCATGGCGGCGAATCCACCTTTTGCCTGCCGCTTGGCCGGGCGAGAACTAATCTGTAGCTGGCTGAGTTCGCTGATGGGCGTCGCCTGCTGCCAGTAGTCCAGGAAGCCTTCGCTTTCGTACACGAACTTGCGGTAGCATTTGCGGCTGAGTTCGGAAAGACCAGCCATCGCCTCAAAGTAGTGTGTTGGCACGTGATGCGCTTCTTGCATGCCCATGCCGATCAGCACGGCATTCATCACCTGGTTGAGGTGGCGATGGGCGATACCTCGGTTGCTGTAGCGGTAAGCGATAACTTCGCCTTGCTCGGTGATCTTGACACCACCATGCAAGGACTCCGGTGGATTCGATAGTATCGCCCGATTAGTTGGTCCGCCGCCGCGGCCGATGCTGCCTCCGCGCCCGTGAAAGAGCTCAAGCGAAACGCCTTTTGCGATGCATTTTTCGGTGAGGATCCGCTGCGCGTTATAGAGGTTCCAGTTGGATGCCAGATAACCGCCGTCTTTGCTGCTGTCGGAATAACCGATCATCACCTGCTGCCGCAGGCTACGTTTGCCGGCGCGCGCGACCAAATGATTCCGATATTCCTGGTTTTCGAATAGCGCTTCCATCACTGCCGGCGAGCGGTACAGATCGTCGATCGTTTCGAATAGCGGGACGATATAGACATCGTTCGCGATACCGACTTCACGGGCGAAGAGCAGCATCGTAAGCACATCGCTTGGCTGTTTGGACATGCTGGCGATGACCGTATCAATGACGATGTTGTCGTATGTAGCATGGGCTTCGGCGATCATTTGCCAGGTGCGGATTACGCTCTGAGTTGTTTCAGTGAATACGCTGATTTCCTTGGTGAAGAGCGGCCGCTTGCTGCGAATCTCCGCCGTCAGCAGAGCTTGCTTTTCGTCCTCCGGCAGCGCACTGTAATGCACAACAATGTCATAATAGGCCAGAATTTCATCGAGGGCGGCACGGTGCAGATTGGCGTCCTCGCGGATCTCCAGCGGAACCAGGTGCAAGCCAAACAAGCGCACCTTGCGGATCAGTCGCTGGACGGCGCCCATGGCCGACCGATTGCCGCGATGATGCTTCAGGCTGTCCTGGACTTGCAGCAGGTCCCGCAAGAGTTCCCGGCTCGACCGATACTCGTCCGCCGCCAGCTTCTGGTAAATCACAGCCATCTTCAGCCTATAGAGTTCGCTCTGGCGTCCGCCCGTTGTGCTATTGCCAGCGCGCAAATCAGACTTGAGAGCGTCGGTCGCGCCGAAATGGTCGGTGTCTTGAGTAAGATGTTGTCGGAGAAACTCAATTTCCTCCAAATACATTTCTCGCGCGGTAGCCCGCAAGGTAGAAAGCGTTTGCAAAGTGACGTCAGTGGTTACGTTCGGGTTGCCGTCTCGATCGCCGCCGATCCACGAGGCATAGCGCAGAACGGGCGGCAGTTCCGACCAGTCTTCGTCCGGGTAGAATCTCTCCAGCGCCAATTGCAGGTCTTCGTATATGTCGATGACGACGTCGACAATCACCGATCGGATGAAATAGATGCCGAAGTCGACTTCGTCCGCGACCTGTTTCTTAGCGGCGCGAACTAAACGCGTCTGCCACAGCTCTTCGATTTCCTCGGCGAGGGCGCGCTCGAGTTTTTTCAGTTCACGCGGCAGCAGGCTTTGTCGATCGCGCCTTTCCATCATCTGCGCGATATGACGCAACTTAACCAGGATCTCCTGTCTTTTGGCCTCCGAGGGATGCGCGGTGAGCACAAGGCGGAGCCTTGACTTTTCAAGCAGTACGCGAATGTCTTTGGCCGACTTGCCACTGCTTTTGAGCTTCCTCACGGCGTTCACGATGGACTCTCTCAGCGTGCCATTGGCTTCGCGTTGACGAATAACGCGAATGCGCTGGAGATCTTCCGCGATATTGATGAGTTGGAAATAATTGGAGAAGGCCTTTACGAGGACGTTTTTTTCAGCAAGCGGAAGGTTCTCTAGCCGTTCAGCAAGTTGAAAGGCGGCGTCGGCGTCGCCATTTCGGCGCGCTTTCGACATGGCGCGGATCTCTTCGACCAGTTCATAGGCCTCCATGCCATTCTGCTCTTGGATGATGATGCCCAACCAATTGCCGAGCGTGTGGATGTCCTGGCTTAGTGGTGAGCCGCTTGTCTTCCTGCCATCGCTCATGTCATACTCCGGGCTGCCTTTGGCAAGGCACTATAGTTTATCATTCAGCGCTAATCCAGTACTAGTTGGCTTATCGGCCGGCGAGGTCAATTTGTGGGCGCGCTAGTTGAATGTGTGGCGAATTTCTCTGAAGGGCGTCGGGGTGCGGTTATCGATAGCATCGTGAGCGCTATTGACCGCACTGACGGTGTTGCGGTGCTGGGCGCGGAAAGCGATGCCGATCATAATCGCGCTGTTGTGACCTTCGCCGGGGCGCCTGATTGCATCGGCGAGGCCGCCTTCAAAGGAATACAGCGCGCCGGCGAACTGATTGATCTGGAGCGGCACCGCGGGCAGCATCCACGTATTGGAGCGGCTGATGTTATTCCCTTTGTCCCCTTGCGCGATGTTAGCATGGCTGACTGCGTTGTTCTGGCGCGCAAGCTGGGGCAGCGCGTAGGGGAGACTCTGAGTCTGCCGGTGTTTCTTTACGAGCGCGCGGCATTGCAAGAAGCGAATCGAAACCTGGCCGACATACGCCGGGGTGGTTACGAAAAACTGAAAGCATCGCTCGCGGCTGGTAAGCCACCGAAACCCGATTTCGGCCCATGCCGGTTGAAAAGCGCCGGCGGCTGCATCATCGGCGCGCGAAACCTGCTCATTGCCTACAACGTTTTCCTCGATACTACTGACGTCGCGATTGCGCGCGAGATTGCCCGCGCTATCCGGGAGTCATCAGGTGGACTGCCCCATGTAAAGGCTCTGGGGCTGTTTGTTAAGGGCAGGGCGCAGGTCTCGATGAATCTGACGAATTACAAGGTGACATCCATGCGACGCGCAGTCGAGGCGACCCGCGCTGAAGCAAGTCGACTTGGTGTCAACATGGTGAGTTCGGAGATCATCGGCTTGCTGCCGCAAGATGCGCTGTTAGCCGGCGATGTCGATTATCTGCAGATTGAGAACTTCGATCAGGCGCGTGTACTGGAACACAAACTCGCAAACCTGATGTGAGGCCAACGCCCGGGTGAGATTGTTGCAAGGCGGACGGTGCGTTATACTCTTTGCGCCTCTGCTTGATGAGGGCGATGTCATCACGTTTGTAATCTAACAAAGGACAAAAGCAATGAAACGCTTACTGCAAATCTTACTCGTGTTGTCTTTTTTCTTAACGCCGCTTATTGTGACGGTGGCGCAAGAGCGCAATGTCTTTGTCTACGCGCACCCGGTGGCTTTCCCCAATTTGGATCCCAGCGGAGGCAATTCGAATGAGAACGTAGTCATGGGGAATGTTTATGAAACGCTGACCTTCTACAACGCGCCGGGGAGCGACGAGATTTTGAGCCCTAAATTAGCGGTTTCCTGGGAAGCCTCGGATGACTCCACGACCTGGACCTTCAATCTGCGCGAGGGCGTGACCTTCCACGATGGCGCTGAGTTCAACGCCGCGTCGGTCAAAAAAGCGCTCGACCGTACGATTGAGATGGGAGAAGGTTCGGCCTGGATCTTCGGTATGATTGAATCAATCGAGGTTGTCGATGATCTGGTTGTGCAATTCAATTTGCTGTATCCGGCGCCGCTGGACCTGGTTCTTTCCGCGGGTTATGCCGCCTGGATCATGAGCCCCAATGCGGCCGAGCAAGACAGCGCCTGGTTTAACGACGGAAACGCCGCTGGCACTGGACCTTACATGATCGCCAGCAACGAACCGGGCCAGCGCATGATCCTGGAAGCGAATCCGAATTACTGGGGCGGCTGGGAGGAAGGTCAGTTTGACACGATTGTTTTCGATATCATTGAAGACAGCACGGTTCTTGAGCAGGAGATTCGCTCGGGCAATGCCGATTTCACTTACAGCTTGCCCTTCGACAATTATGGTCCGCTGTCTGAGGCGGAGGGCGTTGTTGTTGACGTCACACCTTCCTTCCAGAATCTGCTGATCCTGCTCAACAACGTCAAAGAGCCGACCAACAATCCGCTGGTTCGCCAGGCGCTGTCCTATGCCTTCCCCTACGATGATGTGGTCGCGAGCCTCTATGCTGGCATGGGGACACAGTCACGCGGCGCGATACCGGCTAATATGTGGGGGCACGGCGGGGACCTCTATCAATACAGCCAAGACCTTGACAAAGCGCGCGATTTGCTGGCTGAAGCTGGCTATGCGGATGACGGCATCAGCCTTGTCTATACCCATGTCGCTAGCGATCTCGATGAGCAGCAGGTCGGTGAGTTGTGGCGCGCCAGCCTGGCGGAGATCGGCGTTGACCTGGAGATTCGCGGCTTGGCTTGGGAGGCGCAGTGGGATCTGGCGATCAACGACCCGGCTACCGCGCAGGACGCGTTCGGCTTCTACTGGTGGCCCGATTACATCACGCCGAATTCCTGGCTCTATGGCATGTTCCGTTCCGAGGAGGAACCGTTCTTCAATCTGGGTTATTATGCCAACCCGGATTTCGACAGCCTGATTGATGAAGCGGAAGTAATCAGCGGCACGGATCGCGCTGCCGCGGAAGCGATGTTCATCCAGGCGCAGGAGAAGCTGCTGGATGACGCCGCCGCAATTTTTGTCGTCGATCTTCCGGATATTCATGTGATCCGCTCGGATGTCAGCGGCTATGTCAACAACCCGGCATATCCGCATGTGGTCTTCTTCCACGATTTGACGCGGTAGAATGCAGTGGGTTCGGTGCAGTTTCGGCTGGGCCGAACCCGCTTTCTACAGAGCCGTATAGATGACCGCATTGACCTTTCTGCTGCGCCGCTTGAGCCTTTCGGTCTTTGTCTTTATTGGCGTTCTGATTCTGACATTCTTCGTTTCCCGCGTCATCCCGGGCAATCCGGCCGCCTTATATGCTGGCGCCCGTCCGCGCCCGGAGCAAGTCGCCGCTATAGAAGTCAAGCTCGGGCTGGACAAGCCGCTGCACGAGCAATTCTTTGTTTATGTCGGCGATCTACTGGACGGCGACCTCGGGGAGTCATATCACTCGCGCCGGTCAATCAACACGGATTTGAGCATATTTCTGCCGGCGACGCTGGAGTTGGTCATAGCGGCTGTCGTCATTGCGCTGGTTGTAGGGATCCCGGTGGGTGTGCTGGCGGGAGCCTATCCTGGCAGCGTATTTGACTACGCTACCAAACTTGTCGCGATTGCCGGTGTGTCGGTACCATCGTTTTGGCTGGCTTTGATCGCGCAATTCGTCTTTTTCAGTTCCTTGGGCTGGTTGCCGCTGGGTGGCCGCATCAGTCGCGATGTTTCGCTTTTCTATCCCATAGCTGCGCAGACTGGCTTCTATGTCGTTGATGCGGCGCTCAGCAGCAATTGGAAGGCCTTCTTTGACGCGCTGCATCACTTGATTTTGCCGGCGCTTGTGCTATCGGCTTATCCCTTGGGCGTCACCATCCGCATGACGCAGGCCTCAATGTTAGAAGTGCTTTCTGAAACCTATATCACTTCGGCGCGGGCGGCCGGCCTATCGCAGCGTGTGATCCTGTTCAAGCTCGCTTTGAAGAACGCCATTATGCCGGCGCTGACGGTTGTCGGATTGTCCTTTGCTTATTCAATCACGGGCGCCTTCTTGGTGGAGACGATATTTTCCTGGCCCGGCGTCGGGAAATATGTCACTGAGGCGGTGCTGAATGTTGATTTTCCCGTGATCATCGCTGTCACTTTGGTCGTCACCATCGTCTATATCTTGGTTAACTTAGTCGTGGATTTGTTGCAAGCCCTGTTGGATCCGCGGGTGCGACTTGGCTAGGGAGTTGAGCACTCGTGAAAATTGAAGTCGGCTCGACGCTCTGGTTTCTTCTGCGGGATCGAGCCGCGGTCATCAGTACTGTTTTTCTCGTGACGGTTGCGCTGACGGCAGTTTTCGCGCCATTGCTCACACCTTATGCCGCACAAGGCATGGGCCACCCTGATTTGAGCAGAAAATTTGTGGCGCCGGGCATTGAGCACCCCTTTGGCACCGATGGGCTGGGGCGGGATCAGGTGGCGCGTTTGATGTTTGGCGCGCGCCGTTCGCTGTCGATGGGTGTGCTGGTGGTCCTGGCTGCTATCGGCATTGGCACGCCGCTGGGTCTAATCGCCGGTTACTTGGGTGGATGGGTCGATGAAGCGCTGATGCGGATCACGGATGTCTTCCTGGCTTTTCCGCCATTGCTGCTCGCCATTGCCATTGCGGCGGCGCTGGGCGCAAGCTATGTCAACGCGGTGGCGGCGATCGCGGTCACTTGGTGGCCCTGGTATGCCCGCCTTGCTCGGTCGCAAACACTCAGTGTGCGGGAGCGCGCCTATATTGAGGCGGCTCGCGGCATTGGCGTTCGTCACCGTGTCATCATGCGTCGTCATGTCTTGCCCAATATACTGACGCCGATTGTCGTGCAGGGTACGCTTGATGTGGGCACGGCGATTCTGGTCGCCGCTGGATTGAGCTTTATCGGGCTGGGTACGCAGGCGCCCTATGCCGATTGGGGGGTGATGATAAGCGATGGCAGACTCTATTTCTTGTCCGGCCGATGGTGGCTTTCTACATTTCCAGGCTTGGCTATTTTTCTGACGGCGATGGCTTTTAACTTCCTCGGTGATGGCGTCCGCGTGGCTGCTGACCCTCGCCTGCGAAGGACGCTGTGATGGCGCTTCTTGCGGTCGAGGACTTGCACGTGGAGTTCAGCACGCCTTTCGGCGCGGTCTACGCGATTCGCGGCATCGATTTCACATTGTCTCGGGGAGATATTCTCGGTCTGGTCGGCGAAACAGGTTGCGGCAAATCGGTGACCGGACGCAGCATCATGCGCTTGCTGGATGATAATGCAAAGATTTCTGGAGGGCGTATCCTCTTTGAAGATATGGATTTGCTGCGTTTGACTGATGCGGCCATGCATGGCATCCGTGGGGATCGCATCGCCATGATCTTTCAAGATCCGGCCACAGCTTTAAATCCGCTGTTCACCATTGGCGAGCAGATCATGGATGTCTTGCGGGCGCACCAGTCTAATGGGGGCGGAAGTTTGCATGCCCGCGCAGTGAGATTGCTTGCGGATGTCGGATTGCCCGATCCGGCGCAGATGATGAATGTCTATCCCCATCAGCTCTCCGGCGGCCAGCAGCAGCGCGCAATGATCGCCCTCAGCCTCGCCGCCGAACCCGATGTCATCATCGCCGACGAACCGACTACCGCGCTTGATGTGACGATACAGGCGCAGATCCTTGATCTACTGCGCAAACTGCAACGCGACCGCGCGATCAGCGTCATCCTCATCACGCATGACCTCGGCATAGTCGCTGAGACCTGTCAGCAGGTTGTCGTGCTTTATGCCGGGCGAGTGGTGGAGAAGGGCGCGGTTGAGGCGATATTTGCCAGCCCGCAGCATCCGTATACGCGCGGCTTGCTCGCGGCTCTGCCTCGTCCAGGCAGCCGCGGCAGCGATTTGCGGGTTATCGCAGGAACCGTGCCAAGTGGATTGGAGCGCATTGAGGGTTGCGCCTTTGCGCCGCGTTGCGACTATGTGATGGATATCTGTCGCCGAAAACAGCCCGTATTTAGCCTTATCGATTCGGCGCATCTATCCGCCTGCTATTTGCATGAGATGCCGAAAGATGACTGAGCCTTTACTCAGCGTGCATGACCTGTCGATGGTCTACCTGCGCAGAGCAGGTTTGTTCGGTCGCCGCGCGCAGCCTATCCCGGCCTTGAACGGCGTGAACTTTGCCGTTGACGCTGGAGAAACACTGGGCATCGTTGGCGAATCAGGCTGTGGCAAAAGCACCCTCGCTCGTTGTTTATTGCGGCTGCTGCGCCCAAGCGGGGGCCGCATACAATTCGACGGCGAAGATCTGCTCGCGCTTAAGAACGAAGACATGCGAGTGATGCGGCAGCGGATGCAGATGGTCTTGCAGAATCCGTTCTCCTCGCTCAATCCGCGCTTAAACGGCTTTGAGTTGGTGGCGGAACCCTTGCGAACTCACACCATGATGTCGCGGAAGGAGATGGTGGATCGCGTGGTTACACTGCTTGCCGAGGTCGGCTTGAGCGCTGAGTTCTTGATGAGACATCCCCATCAACTGAGCGGCGGACAGGCGCAGCGAATCGCCCTGGCGCGGGCGCTTGCGCTCAATCCGGACTTCATCATCCTTGACGAACCGACATCGGCGCTGGATGTTTCGGTACAAGCGCAGATAATCAACTTGCTATTAGGTCTACAGAGACAGCGCGGTTTGACTTATCTTTTTATCACCCATGACCTGAGCGTTGTACAACATATCAGCGATCGCATCGCCGTGATGTACCTGGGGAAGATCGTGGAAGAGACGAGCAGCGAAGCCATCTTCGCGAACCCGCGGCACCCATATACGCAGGCATTGTTATCGTCTACGCCCGTGCCGGATCCAGCGGCCAAACGACAGCGCATCATCCTGCCCGGCTCTGTGCCCAGCGCCGCCAATCCACCGGCCGGCTGTACGTTTCATACGCGCTGTCCTCAAGTGATGGACATTTGCCGGACGCGATACCCGACGTCCCGGTTGGTCGCTAGCAGCCATCGCGTAAGCTGCCATCTATATGAAGAGAGCGCTTGACCCAAATGACTCACCGTTGCAATCAATGAACGAGGAAGAACTTGCATGACGCGAAAGAGGTTGGCCATAGATGTTGGTGGAACCTTCGTAGACTTCGTTTTGCTTGACGAACAGACGGGCGACATCATTATTGAGAAAGCGCCCTCATCCGGTTTGCTGGAACAACGTTTCTTCGAGGGTATTGACAGCTTGGCTCTTGATTTGAAAACGCTGGGGACGATCATCCACGGCTCGACCCTGGTAATCAACACCATCGTGCAGGAAAAGGGCGCCCGCATCGGCTTGATCACAACCAAGGGATTCCGTGATGTGCTTGAGCTGGGCCGGGGCAACCGTGAAGAAATATACAACTTATTTTATAGGCCTCCGCCGCCGCTAGTTGAACGTTACCTTAGATTGGAGGTGGGCGAGCGCCTGGACGCCCGGGGCGAGGTTGTCACGCCGCTGGATGAAGACGAGGCGCGCGCTGCCATTCGGCAACTGAAGGCGGAAGGTGTCGAAGGCATCGCGATCACATTCTTACATTCTTACATTAATCCCGCGCATGAAGAGAGAGTGCGCGAATTAGTTAAAGAAGAGTTACCCGAAGCCTCGGTGACGATTTCATCCGAGATTTGTCGCGAGTGGCGCGAATTCGAGCGTACATCGACGACAGTCCTCAATGTCTACACCAAACCAAAGCTGGCAAAGTATCTATTGTCGCTGGAACGTGAACTAACGAGGCGCCAATTTGGCGGCACTTTGAATATCATGCAGTCATCCGGCGGCATTACATCATTGCCTGCTGCGCAGGAAGGTCCGATTCGCACGACAGTCTCGGGACCGGCCGGCGGCGTTATCGGCGTTGCCGCGCTGGGCAATTATTTGGGCGAGAACAATCTAGTTGCCGCGGATGTCGGCGGAACAACATTTGATGTGGCGCTTGTCAGCAATGGGCAGCCGCTTGAGCAGACAGAACATCGCATCAACCGGCGACCGGTCTTGCAGCCGACCATCGATATCGTGTCCATCGGCGCGGGCGGTGGCAGCATCGCCTGGATAGACGATGCGCAGGGCTTGCATATCGGTCCGCAGAGTGTGGAAGCGGATCCTGGACCGGCCTGCTATGGCTTGGGCGGAACGCTGGCGACCGTGACAGATGCGCAGCTCGTTCTGGGGTATCTCGATCCCGAATATTATCTTGGCGAGCGCATGCGGCTGAACCGCGAGAAAGCTGAGACGGTCATCCGCGAACGTATCGCCAAGCCGCTTGGCATGAGTTTAATCGATGCCGCGGCGGGCATCGTGCACCTGGCGAATATGAACATGGCATACGCCATTCGCAACATCACGATCGAACGTGGGCATGATCCGCGCGAATTCTCGCTGGTTTGTTACGGTGGGGGCGGCGGCTTGTTTGCCGGTTTCCTGCTCAATGAATTGGAGGCCGCTTCCGCCATTGTGCCGCTGAACCCGGCGACATTTTCCGCCTGGGGTCTGCTCAATGCCGACTATCGAGAAGATTATGTGCGCACCTATCTGAGACGCTTCGCTGATGTTGGGGCTGAGGAACTCAAATGCGAACTGGATGCGCTGGAAAACGACGTTCGCAGCCGCTTCACGGATTATGGCGTAGCACCGTCGCAGACGGTCACTTCTTTTCATGCCGCGATGCGCTATCACGGGCAGGAGCACACAGTCAAAGTTCCGGTCTTGGCGACAGACCTCGCCGATGGAATGCAGCCCCTGCGGCAGCGCTTGGATGCGCTTCACCAGAGAGCTTATGCGCTTTCGCTGCCGGATTCCGCCGCCGAAATCGTCAACTTGCAGCTGTCTATGTTGGGTATCACCACGAAGCCAAAACTGAAGCGATTGTCGATGCCGAATGGTGGATCGCTAAAGGGCAGCCGTTCAGTCACGATACGGGACTATGGCACTGACATTGATGCGGCGGTTTTCACCCGGGACAATCTGGAGGCGGGCAGAGAGGTTCAGGGCGCGGCAATCGTTGAAGAGTGGACTTCCACCATACTTGTACTGCCTGGCCAAGTGGCGACCGTAGACGCACATGGGAATCTGATTATCAAGCGAGTGGAAAAATGAGCAAAGTTGACCCGATCACCACACAAGTTATCCGCAACGCGCTGAAGGCAGCCGCTGACGAGATGATGATCAGCTTGATCAAGACGGCTCACAACCCATTGATTTACGAAGTTCAGGATTTCGGCTTGGCGATCACCAATCACCGCGGCGAAATGCTGGCGGAAGGATCGGGCCTGCCTGGCTTCATGGGCTGCCTGGGTCCCACGGTGCAAAGCGGCCTCCGCGCCCTAGGAAGCGCTGGATTCGCCGAGGGCGATATCCTGCTGGCGAACGAGCCCTACGAGACCGGCACGCATATCAGCGACACAGCGGTTTATATGCCGATCTTCTTTGAAGGGGAACTGGTCGCATTTTCCGCGCTGATGGCGCATTGGGCCGATATCGGCGGCAAAACGCCCGGCGGCTGGTGCCCGGATACCACCGACATTCATCAGGAAGGGCTCATCTTCTTCCACGACAAGCTCTACGAAGTCGGCAAGCTGAATCAAACTTTTCTGCGTTTCATCTTGAAGAATGTCCGCTTTCCCGAATTGGTGCATGGCGATCTGAACGCCATGATCGCCGCCTGCCGTACGGGCAGCAAGCGTTACATCGCGCTATGCGAGCGCTACGGCGCGGATGTTATTCGGGGGGCGATGGAGCAGGTCTTCGATCAATCCGAGACGATGATGCGCGCCAAGATCAGCGAGATTCCCGATGGCTCATATTCGGCGAGCATTATGATGGATCACGATGGCGTCGAACTCGACAAGCCCTACAGAGTCGCGGTGACAGTAACCGTCAGTGGCGATGAGATGAACATTGATTGGACCGGCACGGCCGGCACGGTGAAGGGACCGACCAACCACCCCTTCGTCGGCACCGTTGCCATGGCGCAGACCGTGCTCAAGTCACTGACCATGCCCTTCGACCCGATGAATCATGGACATCTGCGCCCGCTGACGGTCACCGCGCCGGACAACACAGCTGTAAGTCCGCTATATCCGGCCGCGACCGATTCCTACGGTTATGTCGGGGAAATGGTTATCCATCTGATCGTCAAAGCGCTGTCTCAGGCGATTCCCGCTCGTTGCCCGGCTTGCTCATACCAGATGTTCGGCGGCGCTGTTTATCGGATGGATCCGCGCCATGGCGAACCTTTCATCTACATTGATCCGCTCGCGGGCGGCAGTGGCGCCTTTCCCCATGCTGATGGTCCGAGCGGACTGATATTTGTTGGCGATGGCAATGCGCCAAATACACCGACTGAAGTCATTGAGGGACGATACCCACTGCGTGTCCTGCGTCATACCTTCAATCTCAACGGGGCGGGAAAGGGCAAGTACCGTGGAGGATTCGGCGTGACGCGCGAATATCAGATGCTGGAAGACAATATCCTGATCCAGACCATGAACGAGAATACCATCGAGACGCCCTGGGGGCTCTACGGCGGCGAGGAGGCCGGCGTCAGCGAATTGACAGCCTGGACGGGCAGCGATCGCGAGCGGACTATCCGGGGGCGAGTCTACTTCTATGGACCATTCAACAAGGGCGATATCATCACGCAGAGTTCGGCCGGCGGCGGAGGCTGGGGAGATCCAAGTGAGCGGGACCCGGCTCTGATCGAATATGACTTGCGCAATGGCTACGTCCAGCCGGATGGCCAATAGACCCAGACACCTATTCAATCCGCGGACGATACTGCAAGGCTTCGGTGATATGCGGCACCTGGATGTCTTCCGCGCCGTCGAGATCCGCGATGGTGCGGCTCAGCTTCAAGACACGATGGTAACTGCGCGCGCTTAGTTGAAGCCTTCGCACAGACAGAGTGAGTATCTGCCTCGCTTCTTCGTTCAATGCACAGAAATCGTCGATTTCCCCGACCCCCATATCGGCATTGGCAAACAGCCCCGGATGCTCTTCGAAACGTGTAACCTGCTGCGTGCGAGCCAGCTCAACGCGTCGGCGGATATCCAGCGAACTCTCCGCTCGCTGATCCGAAAGCAGCTTGTCAAATTCCACCATCGGCACCTCGACGTGAATGTCGATGCGGTCGAGTATCGGCCCTGATATTCGCGCTTGATAGCGCTGAATCTGATTTGGCGTGCAATTGCAAGAATGCTGCGGGTCCCCAAAGAAGCCGCAAGGGCAGGGGTTCCGCGCCCCCACGAGCAGGAAGTTTGCCGGGAAAGTGATGCTGCCTTTCGCTCGACTTATGGTTACGATCTTGTCTTCTATCGGCTGACGAAGCACCTCAAGCACTTTGCTGGGATGCTCGTTGATCTCATCAAGAAACAGAACGCCGCGATGAGCCAGACTGATTTCACCCGGTTTGGGAATCGAGCCTCCGCCAACAAGCCCAACCTGAGAGATCGTGTGGTGTGGCGCTCGGAACGGCCTCTGCCGGACCAGCGGCTCATCTTGAGATAACATGTCCACGATCGAATAAATGCGCGTCACTTCCAGCGCTTCCTGAGTCGTCAGCGATGGCAAGATGCCAGCTAAGGCGCGCGCCTGCAGGCTCTTTCCCGCGCCCGGCGGCCCCGACATCAATATATTGTGATTGCCGGCGGCGGCTACCTCCAGAGCGCGTTTGACGTGCTCCTGCCCGCGAATATCAGCGAAATCGATGTGCCCCTCTTCGAATACTGGTTCTTGATCGGTCGCCGCGCCATCGGTTTGATGCGGGCTGATGGGATTGAGCTGGTAGAGATGCTCAACCAGTTGCCCAACCGAACGGACCGGTATCACGCTTATGTCCTGGATGAGGGCGGCTTCGGCGGCGTCTTCATCGGGCACATACACCGTATCGAATCCTTGCTGCATGGCAGTGTAAGCCATTGGCAGCACGCCCTTCACATGGCGGATGCTGCCATCCAGCGACAGTTCGCCGATGAACATCGCGTTATCCAACGTGTGCAGCGGTATCTGATCGGTCGCGGCCAACACGCCGATGGCGATCGCGAGGTCGTAAGATGGACCGTGTTTGTGAATGTCGGCCGGCGAGAGATTGACGACGTAGGCTTTGTTCGGGAAGCGCAAGCCACTGTTGCGAATGGCTGAACGCGCCCGTTCCTTGCTCTCGCGAACGGCAGCGCCGGGCAAGCCCACAAGGTTGAAGCTGGGCAGGTGCGCGCGTGGATTGAAGTCCGTCTGCACTTCAACGATGTGTCCGTCCAAGCCGATCACGGCGCAGGTATTGACGATGGCAAGCATGCGCACTCCCGAAGCTACTGAACGTCGCCGCCTATACTACAATCTACCAGAAGGAAAATCACCTGTGTTGTGAGGGAATCAGGGCAATCGCTTCAAATTACTTCTTAGCATCGAGTACAGCGAGGGACGCGTCGACACCCACTAGGCCGTCGGCATAGAGTTTGTATTTGCCAGCGAAGTTATCATGCAGTCAGAATGACGCCACTCCCGGCGAGCGTTTATGTTCGGTTTGTTTATTGTCCGACTTTGTCCCTTTCGGACAATAAAAAATACTTTTCGGACAGTAGACGCAGTTTTGTGGCGGAAATGGACAAAAGGCAGGCGGCTCTCAGTATGAATTTGGTTTGCAGGCGTGGCAGCGCGACCGCCGGCATAAAGACGGGTTTTGCCCTTGAGCTGGCTCTGAACTGTCCCTAGTTGTCCCGCTAAATCCCGCAAGCACATCGACACCGTAGGGATACAGACAGTGTTTTCGGGGGTAGTCCCTAGCCTGCGGCGGTGAAGGCGGGGATCGGCGGAGGGCATCGGCTGGGGGACGAGATTGAGAGCCTGCGATAAGTGTTCCATAGGGGTAGTGTATCAGCATTTTGAGTAGAAAGAAAGAACAAATGTTCACGGTTTTCGAGATTGCCGAAAATCGATTTCGGGCGCCTCGGTGGTCAATTGCTGCGTTGATTTAGCTTTGCCATAGTAGATAGTCATATGGAGGCGATTGCCCTGTGAGGGAATATAAGGCTTAGCTTCGGTGCTGCAAGTAGGGAATAATCCCGCCAGCCTCTACAATCTCTCGCACTTGTTCGGGCAAGCCGGGAAAACTGAAAGGCTGACCCGCGAAATACAGTCGATTCCCAGCCAGGTCGAGGTCAACCATCGCGCCGCTTTGGACAAGCCCAACGATTTCAGGGCACTCGATGACCAGCAGACCGCTATTGATCGCGTTGCGGTAGTAAATCCGCGCGAAGCTAGCCGCGATGACGGCGCGCACACCGGCTGCCACCAAACAAGTAACCGCCTGCTCCCGGCTGCTGCCATTGCCCCAGTTGCGCCCAGCAACGATCACATCGCCGGGGCGGACGTTCGCCGCGAAACTCGGGTCCAGGTCTTCCAGGGCATGCCGCGCCAATTCCGCCCGATCATGGCTCACCGTGTAGGTATACTTGCCTGGAAAGATGACATCGGTATTCACGTTGTCGCCGTACTTCCAGACGCGATGAGAAGTCCTCGTCATGGCGCAACTCCGGCATCGGACAGCTCGGCCGGATGGATTAGATAGCCCGCCACACAACTGGCCGCCACTACGGCCGGGCTCGCCAGATAAATCTCGGCGTCGCGTTCGCCCATGCGGCCGCGGAAGTTACGATTGGCGCTGCTGATGCAGACCTCGCCCGGCGCGAGTACGCCCATGTGATTGCCCATGCATGGCCCGCAGCCCGGCGTGCCAATTGTGGCGCCCGCGTCAACGAGGTCGCCGATGTAGCCGGCAGCGGCGGCATCGCGCAAGACCATAGATGATGCCGGAATCACCAAAAGGCGCGCATTCAACTTCTTTCCGCGTACCATTTCGGCCGCGCTGGCAATATCTTCCAGTCGACCATTGGTGCAGGTACCGATAAAGCCAAGGTCGACAGGCCTTCGAGTCAGAGCCGATAGCGGCTTGACGTTGTCCACCGTATGCGGGCAGGCCACCATCGGCTCTAGCTCGCTCAGATCAATGTGATGCTCGATGACGTATTCCGCGTCGGGCTCCGGATACAGAGCGCATCGGCGGAAAAAGTCCAAGCGCTCATGGCTGTCCTGCGGCCGTGCCCGCTCGAGATTCGCCTCCAGCCATGCCCAAGTGACATCGTCCGGCGCCATGCAAGCGCTCTTGGCGCCCATCTCCGCCATCATGTTGGTCAGGACCGCGCGGGAATCCGGCGAAAGGCTTGCCAAGCCCTCGCCATCAAATTCGACCGCCAAATACGTAGCGCCGTCAGACGAAAGTCGGCCAATCAGGTCGATCGTCAAGTCCTTCGCGGTGACACCGGTTGACAGACTTCCATTCAAAGTGACGCGCATGGCCTCAGGGACGCGCAGCCAAAGTTGGCCGGTCGCCCAAAGCGCTGCTGCCTCGCTGCGTCCGATGCCCGCGCCAAATGCGCCCAGCCAGCCGCAATGCGGGCTGTGGCTGTCGGCGCCGAGCAGGCTCATGCCCGGACCGATGACACCTTCTTCACATAGCACCTGGTGACAGATCCCGCGCCCGACCTCGAAAAAATTGTCGATCCCCTGCTCGCCGACGATTCTCCGGATTTCCGCGTGATTCCGCGCATGTTTAGCCGTCGGCGGCGGGGCAGCGTGGTCCAGGGTAATCGCCAGCCTGTCGGGATGCATCACTTTGCCCTGCGGTAGTTGCCGGAAGATCGTCGCGATCGCCGCGGTATTGTCGTGGCTGAGCACCACATCGGGCTCGGCAATGATGATTTCGCCCGGCTGGACGCTTTCGCGGCGCGAGGCTCGCGCAAGCAGCTTTTCCGTTAAGGTCATCGGCTTTCGTGCTGACATTGCATTTCTGTCCAATTTACGTTCAGCCAACGCCGGCGAGCGTCAACCTCGCCACCAAATTCACTATACAGATTAATCTTCATCGAGCCAGATGTCTGCTAAAATGGCGCTTTGGTTTCCAAGACAGTATGAAGATGCCATGCTATCGCCCGAGCTAAACAGCAAGCTTCGACACAATGCCTTCGTAAACATTATGGATGGCGCTCTCTTCGGCCTCGGCGTTATGGGCTTGGCATCCTATGTTACCATAATCCCGCTTTTCCTGTCCTTCTTGACCGAATCGACCGCCCTGATCGGCTTCGTCGCCGCGCTCTTTCATATTGGCTGGCAAGTCCCGCAATTGCTCACCTCCAGTTATGTCGCCGGGCTGGAGCGCTTCAAACCGATGGTGTTGGTGGCGACACTCTTTGAACGACTGCCGTACTTTGGCTTGGCGCTTGTCGCGCTCGCGATACCCACGGTCGGCACAGATGTCGCGCTCATTCTGACGCTGCTTCTACTCGCTGTGCAATCGCTCGGCGGTGGATTCACCGGGACGCCTTGGCAGAGTATGATTAGCAAGATCATGCCCGCTCACCGCCTCGGCACCTTCTTCGGTGTGCAATCGGCATGTGTCAACCTCTTCGGCGCGGGCGGTGCGCTTCTCGCCAGCGTGATCCTTGAGCGTCTGGACTACCCGATCAGCTTCTCGCTCCTCTACGTCGTCACCGGTATCAGTCTGGTCATCTCTTTCTTTTTCCTCGCCTGGACATTCGAACCCAAGAGCGCGCCGCAAGATGTTGTTGAGCGAATGAATTGGCGTGACTTCGGCCGGCGACTACGCCGTATTCTGAATGCAAACTACAATTTCCGCTGGTTCCTCATCGCCCGCGGCCTGACATCGCTCAGTCTCACGGTGATTTCCTTCTACACCATATTCGCCATTCGGCGCTTCGATATGTCGCCGGAGACCGTCGGTGTCATGACGAGTGTATTGCTCCTGGCGAACACGCTGAGCAGCAGCGTCATTGGCTGGGTCGGAGACCGCTGGGGCCACCGCCGCGTACTGATCCTCGCAAATCTGCTGACTGTGCTTGGGATTGGGATCGCACTGACGGCGACCGATGGCAACTGGTTCTATCTGGTCTTCGCTCTAACCGGCATTGTCAATGCCACGCAGTGGACCACTATAATGACAATCACGGTTCAGTTTTGTTCAGTGGCGGAGCGCCCCTTTTATATCGGCATGGCCAATACATTGATCGCGCCTGTCACGGTTTTCGCGCCGATCATCGGGGGCTGGCTCGTCGACGCCGTCAGTTTTGAACTGACCTTCGGCATTTTTGCGCTTGCCGGTCTACTTTCGATCCTGGTCTTCGTCATTCCGATGGAAGACCCGCGCGGCAAGGTCAAAATCTCCCCGGCAGGTTAGTCGTCGACCGGCAGCATCGTCTCATTCAGTATCCGGTCGACATCATCGGAGGTGATCTGCTGTTCATCCGCCAGCAACTTGACCTGCGCTGTTACTGATTGGAGGGCATCCTCCTCCAAATCGATGCCCAAGCCGTTAGCGCGGTCTCGTATGGCGTTGCGTCCTACCAGCCGATGGGCGACATCAATTACGCGCGACATGCCAAAGTCTTCTGGATCAATCGCCTCATAGGTGATGGGATTGTTAAGCACGGCTTTGGTGTGCACACCCGCTTTATGGTGGAAGGCGACATCGCCAGTGATTGGGGTGTTGAAGGGGATGTCTATACCCAATTTCTCCGCGACCACACGCTCGATTTCCGCCAGCAAGGGCAGGTCATATTTCTCTACCAGCGCTTTGTCATAAGTGTATAAACGCGCGATCAAAGCCCCCATCGCCGTGATGCCGTTGCGCTCGCCGATGCCCAAGACGGTCGTGTCTATGTGGGTCGCGCCGGCTTGCAAGGCGCTAAAGGCGTTGGCGACGGCGCAACTGCTGTCGTTATGCCCATGAAACTCGATGTCGCATCTGACGACATCACGTAGATTCGAAATCATGTTGTAGGTCTGCAGCGGGTCGGCTATGCCCACGGTATCGGCCACGCCGACGCGATCAACGCCGGCCAGGTCCATCGCGCGGTACACGGTCATCACATCGGCGAAATTGCTGCGAAAAGTGTCTTCGGTGCTGAAGCGCGTCTCTACGTCGTTATCTCTTAGGAAGGCGATGACTTCCCGTCCGACCTCAATGACCTGATCCAGGCTTTTGCCATGGCTGTATTCGCGCATATAGTTCGACGTGCCGATGTAGACGTCAGCGCCGTCGACGCCACACTCCACCGCCAATTTCGCATCATCCAGGCTGGCGCGGATGTGTGTCAGCAGCTTGAAACTGCGCGGCATATCGGCGATCGCCTTGATCGCGTCCGCGCTCCGCGGGCTGGCAATCGGCGTCGACAATTCCATGTATTCAACACCAAACTGATCCAGCAGCGCTGCGATTTCGCGCTTGTCGTCGATCGTGAAATGCGTGCCGCGGAATTGTTCGCCTTCGCGCAGGGTGGAATCGATGAAGTGGAATCCGCCCGCTGGAATCTCTCGTCTGTGCATAACGCAAGGTCCAATCTTCTAAATGCTCTCAAGCACGTGGGTCAAGACGTCTAGCGCCCGAAGGTACTCATCCAGGTCGATATGCTCCTGCGGTGTATGGTCGAGGGCGGAGTCGCCCGGGCCGTAAGCGAGAATTGGGCACTGCCAGACCGGGCCCACCACGTTCATGTCCGATGTGCCGGTCTTGTATACGAATCGGGGAACGCCGCTTGCCGCCCGAATCGCCCGCCGGAAAAGTCGGCTCAGTTCGCTGTTGCGATCGCCGGTGAAGGCTCGCTCCGCGCCTCGCGCAGTAACCATAGCGCCATCGGCCTCCGCAAACTGTGCCGATAAACTCTCCGGATCAATGTCCGGCGGCAGGCGCAGGCCGACTGTCATTTCGGCGACGCCATTGACACCGTCCTGCCAAGTATTGATGTCGCGGAGCGAGGCATCCAGCCGGCCGAAGAGCGAATCTGTATTCTGGTTGTAGTCGGCGCAGCGCGCGAAGACGGCTTGCCAATACTCTAATGCGCGTTCAGCCGGGCTGGGCGCGTCAGCGGCACTATGAGCCAGACCGCCTTCCCAGCGCCAATCCAGCAGCAGCCGCCCCTTGTAACCTAACGTAATCCGATCCCACTGCGATGGCTCGCCGATGACGCAGAAATCCGGCTGATACTGGTTTAGGGCATGACGCGCGCCCCGGCTCGTCGCCGCTTCTTCTTCTACCGCGCCGATCACGACCACTCGGACATCATCCGCCAGCTCGGCTCGTTGCGCCGCGCAAGCGAAAGCGCAAAGCGGTCCTTTGGCATCAACAGCGCCCCTCCCATAGAGCTTGCGTCCCTCGATTTGAACAGATGGGAAACCGGCGAATGTATCTATGTGTCCCAAAAGCACAACCTCGCGTGAGCCGCTGCCTACGATGCCGACAGCATTTCCCGCCTCATCAACGAAGGCATCGGCGTATCCGCTGGCGCGCATCCAGTCCGCCAAGAATGCCGCCGCTTCAGCCTCATCTCCGGACGGGCTGGGTATCGTCACCAGATCGCGCAGCAGCGTCTCGGCGCAGGCGTCGTTGATTGCAGTCATCGCTCAGCCCAAAACCTCTTCAATGGCGCTTATAATCTGCGCGAGTTCGTCACGGCTGATGATCAAGGGCGGCAGCAGGCGCAAGGTATTGAGACCGGCCGGCAGCGCCAGCACGCTACATTCCTGCAGCGCCTTCAGAACCGGCGTCACCCTTCCGCGCAGCTCGAGTCCAACCATCAAGCCGCGACCGCGGATGGCGCGCGCGCCGCTCAAATTGAGCCCGGACAACTCATCCATCAGCCAGCCGCCATTTACATCTGCGCGCTCTACCAGTCCTTCGTCACGAATAGTTGTGAGCGTCGCGATTGACGCCGCGCAAGCTAATGGATTGCCGCCGAAGGTGCTGCCATGCGTCGCCCGCTCGATCTGCCCGTGAGCAGCCCGCCAGCAGACCGCGCCCATCGGCAGTCCGCCGCCGATCGCCTTCGCCAACGCCACAATGTCTGGCAGGATCCCGGCATGCTCAAAGCCGAACCATTTGCCTGTTCGGCCGAATCCGGTCTGAATCTCGTCGATTATCAACATCGCGCCGGTCTCGTCACAGCGTTCACGCAGCGCTTGCAGGTATTGAATGTCCGCCGGGTGCACACCGCCTTCGCCTTGCACACTCTCGACCACGACGGCGGCTGTCGCCTCGCTGATCGCCTCGCGCGCCGCATCAATATCGTTGAAAGCGACATGCGCCACCGCCGGCAGCCAGTCTTGAAACGGCTTGCGATATTTCGGCGTCCACGTCATCGAGAGCGCGCCGGTTGTACGGCCATGAAAGGCGCGTTTCGCCGCCACGATACCATTGCGGCCGGTCAGCAATTTAGCCGCCTTCAGCGCGCCTTCGATCGCTTCCGCGCCGCTGTTGCACAAGAAGAAGTGACTCAAGTCGCCCGGCGTGACGCTGTTCAGCAGAGCAAGCAGCTCCGCCCGGCGGTCGTTATAGAAAGACTCGTGCAGCGTGACCAAGGTTTGGGCTTGCTCAGAAATCGCTTGGCTCACCGCCGGATGACAGTGGCCCAGCGCCGCCACGCCTTGCCCGCTCGTGGCGTCAAGATAACGCCTGCCCGTGACATCCCATACGTAGACGCCTTCACCACGCACAATTGCGGTCGGCCGCTTGCCGTAGACGCCCGAGCCAAGCCGATCTTCAATCTCAAATACAGCGCTGGTTTCGATCATCGTGCGAACCATGTCCCCGCGCCCGCGAGCGCCTGCGAGATGGCGTTAGGCGCCCGGCCATCGGCGATGATGACACGCTCGACATCTTGCGTCAGCGCTTCCTGCGCCGCCAGCACCTTCCGTTTCATCCGCCCTTGCGCCCAATCCAGGGCATCATCTATATGTGTCAATTTGACTTTCTTGACGAAACTGCCTTCATCGGGAAAGTCGCGATACAGCCCGCGCACATTGCTCAGAATGACCAGTGCGCCAGCGCCCAGTGCGCCCGCCACCGCCGCTGCAGCGCGATCTCCATCAACATTCAGCAAGCCCTCGTCGCTTTTCGCCATCGGCGGCAAGATGGGTACATGCTCAACCTTGATCGCCTCTTCCAGTGATGCCGCATCTACACGGCGAATCGTGCCGCTGCAATCGTCGCGCACCATGCGCACGCGTCCCTTCACCAGCGCGCGGATCGCCCGTTTGCGCTCACCCCACAATACGACATCTTCTCCACTCAGCCCTCTCGCGCAGACGCCCCGCACATCCAGCGCCGCCACGATGCCGTCATTCACCTGCTGCGCGGCACAGACATAGACATCACGCACGGCCGGCGGCGTATATCGCGAGCTATGCCCTGAAGGGGAGGTCAGCGACTGCACTTCGATACCGCGTTCGCCGCAAAGTTGATTCATCGCCGCGCTTACGCCATGCACGACAACCAGTGAGCGCTCCGCAGCGATCTCGGCCAGGTCGCTGCATGCGGCTGCCATATCCAATCCTTCGCCGCCGCCCAGCTTTACCACCAACAAATCCTTGCTCGACATAGCCATTTGACCCTTAGGGATAGATGCCGGGAAACTCCAGCCCGGCCGTCTCATCAAATCCGTACATGAGATTCATTGACTGCACGGCGCTGCCCGCGGCGCCTTTGCCTAAATTGTCCAGCGCGGCTACGAGCACGAGATGACGACCATCATCATCCAACTCGAAACCGATATCGCAGAAGTTCGTGCCAGCCACCACCCGCGGCTCAGGCAGCCGATGCAGGCCGACCTTCCCGCTGACCAGCCGAATGAATGGCTCATCGTGATATTGCGCGCGATAAATGCGCCAAATGTCCCGTTCGAGCTTGCGCTCCGTAAGATAGCAGTGCGCCAGGAGATGCACGCCGCGCACCATCTCGATCGCGGTAAGGGAAAAATGGATCGGCAGATCACATCCCAAGACCATCTGAACTTCCGCCATGTGCCGGTGACCGGTCGCCTTATAGCTGCGGACGGCGCCGCTGCGCACGGGATGGTGCGAGCCGGCATTGCTCTTATTGCCGCCTTCGGAGGAACCGACTTTGATCTCGATCGCCGCTCGCTCCAGCAGACCGGCGCAGACCAGCGGACGCAGCGCCAGATTAACCGCCGTCGCATTACAGCCGACGCCGCTGACATAGCCGGCCCCGACAAGTCGCCCGCGATTGACCTCGGGCAAGCCATAGATAAAGCGCTCCAGCCAGGTCCCCGCCGGGTGCGCCTCACCATACCATCGCTCATACTCATCGGCTGAATCCAGCCGAAAATCAGCCGATAGATCGATGATCTTGTCCGCCAAGCCAGCGTAACGCTCTATGCTCCGCGCTGCGCTACCATGCGGCAGCGCCAGAATCAGCAGGTCGCCCTCCTGCAAGGCCTCGGGATGGACAAACTTCAATGTGGAGACGCCGCGCATATTCGGATGCACGGTATGTACGTAGCGCCCGGCATGTTCGCGACTCGTGATCTGCGTCGCCTCGGCATGCGGATGGAAATGCAGCAGCCGCAGCAACTCGCCGCCGGTGTAACCGCTGCCGCCAACGATTCCTGCTCGGATCACGCCATAACCTCGATCTGCCGAATGACGAAGTCAATGACTTCTTGCGCGATGTCGACGCCGGTCGGCTTGCTGCTGTTGCGGAACTCCATCGTATGATTGATCTCATTGACAACGTAGTTGCCACCTGCGTCTTCCAGCAAATCGATCGCCAAAATGCCGCCGCCAACCGCCTGTGCCGCACGGACACATATTTCATTCAGTTGCTCCGTCACCGGGCAGTTCGTCGCCTGCCCGCCGCGGGCGGTGTTGGTTATCCAATGATTGGACGCGCGGTAGATGGCGGCGATCGTACGATCACCGACCACAAAGGCGCGGATATCTCGCCCTGGTTTGTCAACATATTCCTGCACGTAATAAATATGATGATTGTAATCGCCCAACGTCTGCCGATGTTCCAGGATTGCCTCGGCGCTGTCTCGGTTATGCACGCGCGCCAGCAAACGGCCCCAAGACCCGGTCACCGGCTTCAGTACAGCCGGATATTTGACGTCTTCTATTGCCTGCATCGCGCTGTCCGGCGTGAAGGCCACCCGTGTATGCGGCTGCGGGATGCCATGCTGGGTAAAGGCGATGCTCGTGCGCAGCTTGTCGCTACATATAGCGGCTGTCTCAAAGCTGTTGAAAGTCCGCACTCCCCAGCTGTTGAGCACCGCCAACGCATACATGCCTCGCGACGTGCTGACGCAGCGCTCAAAGACCAGGTCATAATCACGCCAGGCGCTGCCGGACGGCGCTTTCTGCTCAGCGCCGCGCGATATATTGAAGTTCAACTCGCGATCGAGAATGATATCCGGGCTGATATCGCGATTGTTAAATGCGGCGAGGATCAGCTTCTCCTCGGCGCGGATATGTGTGACCAGCAGGGCGACGCGCATGCGCTTTATTCTCCCCAGTCTTCTTCTACCTCGGGCGCCAGTTCCAGTTCAATCGGATCCAGGCTCATGATTTCCAGTTCCATTCCACATTCCGCGCAGGAAACCAACTCGTTCTCCATCGCGTCGTCGGGGATCTCTACATCGGCATCGCATTCAGGACAAAGTGGCGTTTCGGCTGTCATCATCATTTCTCCTTTTTTATCAAACCGCTGTTCGCGGTAGCTGGGCGAGATTGATATTTTGTGTGAGCGCGGTAGCCCTTATCGCCGGTTACGCGCCGAGCGGCTGTGGGTAATCGCTCACAATCAAAAAACCCGCCGTATGGGCGGGTGAGTGTTCAATTCATGAGTCAGCACAAACAAGCCCATACTTAGTGGGTGCAGGTCTTCTTGGCCTTCTTGCTTGTGTAAATCATCCCGTACAGCGCCTGTCTTTCTTCAAGCTGCTAGTCTATCGCCTAAGCGGCGCTTCAACTAGCATAATATTGTACGAAAAAACAGACGAAATGCCAATACAACCTAACTAAAAGCCGAATCTGGCAAGACTCGCCTCCAGGGGTTTGATGTACCTGGCGCCAAATATAATGAGGTGCACCAGCAGGGGATACAAATTATAGATGTGCCGCCGTACCTCGCGGAACTCTTGATCTATGGGCTTGATTTCACAGTACGCGTCAAACACGTCATCACCGAATCCATCGAAAAGCATCATGTAAGCCAGTTCCATTTCGTTATGCGCATAATAGAGCGCCGGGTCGATGATGCCCGCCACGTGATCGCCGCGCGCGATTATGTTCGTCCGCCAGATGTCGCCGTGTATCAGCGCTGGGAAGTCCGGCTCGATGAGATAATCGTCCAGGACATCGGCAAATCCCCGCAGCCGAGCCTCCAGCGGCTTCGGCAGTTCACCCGAATCACGCGCCAAACCAGTCATGTACAGCAGCCGGTGCTCGCGGAAAAACTTGATCCACGAATCCGTCGGCGGGTTTGGCTGGTGTAGCGGACCGATCAGCGTATCGCGCTCGAGTCCGTACGCTGGACCGCGCGCCTGATGACAGTGAGCGAGCAGCCGGCCGAGATGTCGCAGGCTCGCGGGCCTGAGCTCATCCGTGCCGGCGATGTGCTCCATCAGCAAGAGGTCAGGCTCAGCATGTAGTACGCGCGGCACCGGCAGGTCAGATCGCTCTCGCAGCGTGTCGAGCATGTACGCTTCAATCGTGAGGTCATGGCTTTGTTCGCCGGTCTTCGCGACGATAGAGTTGCCGTCATCGAAGTCCGCTCGCAGAACCTGGCTGATCTTGCCGCCCGTCAGCGACTGCATTCGCAGTGGATCACAGCGAACTATCGAGCGTATTCTCTCTGAAACACTAAGTTCATTCATCGTAGATGGCGCGGCATTGCGACAATCGGTCGGCCGAATCGCCGAATTTACGCGGCTTGACAGTGTTCATACCTGACTTGTATAATGCGCCGATTATGCCCGATATCAAGCAGTAGCAACAGGAGAAAGACGATGGGGCCCCTTCCAAAGCGGAAAGTCTCCAAATCGAGGCGAAATCGTCGGCGGGCGCATGATGCCCTGACCCTTAACCACCTGGTTGAATGCGAAAGCTGCGGCGAATATCACATCGCCCATCGCGTTTGTCCCAAATGCGGTTCTTATCGCGGTGAGCAGGTCGTTGAGGTCAAGGAGGAATAGGCTTTGCCTGCCTGCCAATTGAGAACCGTGCCCATGCCGCACGGTTTTTTTGCGCGCCATACTGCTTGTCTGGCTGACCAACGAGTGTCAGTATGATGGACTGGAATACGGCAGCGGCCGTCTTTCCCGGCCAGGGCTCGCAGCTGGTCGGCATGGGCGCGGACTTTTCAGCGCGGTATCAAATCGCGCGAGAGACCTTTGCCCAAGCGGACGACCTGCTCGGCTTCAAGCTGTCGCAGATCTGCTGGCATGGTCCCGCCGAAGAGTTGAACCAAACCATCAACACGCAGCCGGCGCTTTACGTCAGTAGCGTGGCGGTCTGGCGGGTCCTGTGCGACCTCCTGCCGGATGCGCAGCCGGCCTGGGCAGCCGGGCACAGCCTCGGCGAATTCAGCGCTCTGACAGCGGCGAATGCGCTCAGCTTCGACGAAGGCTTAAAGCTGGTCTATGCTCGCGGGTGCTATATGCAGCAAGCCGGCGAAGAGAATCCGGGCGCTATGGCGGCTGTGCTGGCTCTTGAGGCGGCGCAGGTTGAAGATTTATGCAAGTCCGTTACAGATGAGACCGGCAAGATCGTCGTCCTGGCGAACGACAATTGCCCGGGGCAGGTCGTCGTCTCCGGCGATATCGCGGCGGTTGATCGCCTGATAGAGCTGGCGTCCGAGGCTGGCGCGCGCCGCGCTGTCAAGCTGTCCGTGAGCGTCGCCGCGCATTCACCGCTGATGGCCTCCGCTCTGGAGGGATTCCTGGAAGCGGTGCATGACACCCGCTTCTCGACGCCGACGATCCCGGTATTTGGAAATGTAAATGCGCAGCCGCTGCAAAGCGCGGGGGCCATTCGCAATGAACTGGATCACCAGTTGACGCAATCGGTTCGCTGGACGGATTCCATGCGCGCCATCATTGAGGCGGGCGCGCAGACTTTCATCGAGATCGGCGCCGGCAATGTGCTGACCGGCTTGCTGCGTCGAATCGATCGTTCGAAAACCCGTGTCAACCTCGACACGGTTGACGCGCTGGACGCCTTTCTGGCATCACAATGAGGATGTATACCGGCGCGGGGAAGCGCACTCATGTCTGATTTGATCGTCTCTCGCCGCGACGGCGCTGTCTTCGAGGTCATGCTGAATCGTCCACAACAGCGCAACGCCATCAACGACGAAATGATGGAGGCGCTGTCATCCACGTTTGATGAAGCCGAAAGCCAGTTCTCCCAAGGCCTGAGAGCGGTCGTCGTCCGCGCGGCCGGCCGTGTGTTCTCCTCCGGTATCGATCTTAGTCAGTTCCACCCGCTTGATTCCGGACTGCAAAACAACCTCTTCCCCTTTACTGCGCGTTATCAGGCGGTTCTGAACAAGATCGAACGTTGCTCCTTGCCGGTTATCTGCGTTATGCAGGGCTATTGCCTTGGCTTGGCGCTGGAGCTGGCGCTCGCCTGCGATTTCCGCATTGCGGCTGAACGCACGAAGCTTGGCCTGCCGGAAGCGCGCCTCGGCATAATTCCCGATGTCGGCGGCGCCGTGCGCCTGGTCAAACTCATCGGCCCATCGCGCGCGAAAGACCTGATCATGACGGGCAGAAACATTGAACTGCAGAAGGCGCTTGATTGGGGACTGGTTGATGCGGTCTTCCCGAAAGCAGATCTGGAACAAGGCATCGCCGGCTATGTTGACGCGCTGACGGACGCGGCGCCGCTCGCCGTTAGTTACGCCAAGCGCGTCATCAACGACATCGTCGATAATCCGCGCGGATTGAATATCGAGGCTTGGGCACAGGCGCAGCTCTTTCGCAGCGCCGACTTTCGTAACGCGGTGCAAGCCATGCTGGACAAGACATACCCGATCGACTGGGAAGGCAAGTAGACGCCCTCAATCGACATCGCCGATTAGATCTCGGAGCTTGCCATCCGCCCGGTTCAGTTGATGCCGGGCTTGCTCCGCGCTGACCGCTTTACGCCCCATGACAATTGCCGTCTTGACCTCCAGATCCGCGAGATCGAGAAGCTGCCGCGCGCGCGCTTCGTCGACATCGCCCAAGCTCTGGACGAGCCGAAGGGCGCGCCCCATCAGCTTCTGGTTGGTGACTTTGACGTCGACCATCAAGTTGCCATAAACCTTGCCCAGACGAATCATCGTCGCCGTGCTTAGCATATTGAGGATCATCTTCTGCGCGCTGCCGGCTTTCATGCGCGTCGAGCCGCTGATCACCTCCGGTCCCAGATCGACGCTGATGCCGATCTCCGCCAGTTCAGCGATCGGCGAATCGGGATTGCAGGCGATTGCAATGGTACGCGCTCCCAGCTTTCGCGCAGTCTGCAGCGCGCCGATGACGTAGGGCGTACGCCCGCTGGCTGCGATGCCACAGACGACATCGCTCGCTCGCAAACCACGCGCCTGCAGGTCACGCTCTGCCCCCGCCGGGTCGTCCTCCGCGCCTTCCACAGATTGGGTCAGCGCCCGCGATCCACCGGCGATGATGCCCTGAACCAGATCTGGCGACGCGCTAAACGTGGGAACGCATTCCACGGCGTCCAGGATGCCCAGCCTTCCGCTGGTCCCCGCGCCAACGTAGAAGAGCCGTCCCCCATCCTGCAGGGTCCCTACGATCGCGTCCACTGCGAGAGCGATTTGCGGCAGCGCCGCTCCAACCGCGGGCGCCACCTTGGCATCCTCGGCGTTGATCATATTGAGAATCTCCCCAGTTGAGAGTTTGTCAATGTGCCGGCTGTCTGAATTTACGGATTCAGTCCTGAGTGTCATATCGCCTTTGCCAAGCTCCATTCCATCTTCGCCAGCAGGGCCGCGCCGATGACCGGCGGATGCTTTGCTTCCGGGCGCTCGGGCAAGCCCAAGCGATGCGCAACCAGCGCCGAAAGGACGTTGTCATTATCGAGCAAGCCGCCGGCGAATGCGATTGGCGCGCCCATGTACTCGAGGCGTGCGCGCATGACTTCGACCTGGCGGACCAAGTGATCAGCCGCCGATTTTATGACGTCCATTGCCCATTGGCCGCCACAATCCGCCGATTTGCTGTCATTTGCCGCCATGTTCAGGACAAGTTCAGCCAAGCCTGCGATCCTCGTAACCGGCGGCTCTTCAGCCCGATACAGCCAGGCGACAATCTGGCGAACTTCGGTCAAGCCCAGCTGTTCCAGGCACAGGCGTATCAGCGCGTATTCCCGGCTGGACGGGCCCTCGTCAAAGCTCGCAATGACACGGCGAAGCAATTCCCGGCCGATCCAGTAGCCACTGCCTTCATCTCCCAAGAGATAGCCCCAGCCGCCGACTTGAAGCTGCTGACCGCTTGGCGCGACCCCGTAAACCGCGCTGCCGGTTCCGGCCAGCAGCAGGATTCCGTGGCGCTGCGCAAGAGCGCCAACCAGTGCGATCTCAAGGTCGGAGCTGGGCACGAGCAGACTTTCCGGCAGCGCCGGTCCTACCGTCTCGGCGAGCCATTCTCCGCTATGCAAGTTGGAGGCGCCGGCGATGCCAAATGAAAGGGCGGTGATATCCTGTGGCTGCAGGCGCGCTTGTCCTAGGGCGTCCACGATTCCGTTTCGAATGGCCATTTGGGCGGCTTCACGACCGATAATGCTTGGATTAACCGGGGCGCCCCTCTCGGTGGCGAGCACGTGGAGCTCGGCATTGACGATAGCGACGCGGAGTGTGCTGCCGCCGCCATCTACACCCATGAACAGCGGCTCTTTCATCGCGCGTCCACCGCCTCGGCGATGATATCGTGGAAAGCGCGCCGGAAGCTATGGATGCCGTCGGGATACCGTCCGTGATACACGCGGTTGGTCAAGACCGCGCAGACCAGTTGACGCGCTGGATCAATCCAAAGCGATGTTCCGGTGAAGCCAGTGTGCCCGTAGGAAGCGGCGCTGAACCGGTCTCCGGCGGAGGAATCGGACTGCGCCTTTAGCATCCAGCCCAACCCAAGCCTGTACTGCCCGCTCACATGCTGGCGTATGGCGTCGGCGCGCAATTCGCGGCTGATGGCCAAACGCGCATCGCCCGAGAGCCAGGCTTGGCCGAAACGGGCGACATCAGCAGCGGTGGCGAATAGCCCGGCGTGACCGGCGATGCCGCCGACGCCGCAAGCGTTCTCATCGTGAACTTCGCCCCAGGCGCGGCGATAGCGCCAATGGTCGTCGTATTCGGTCGGTACGATGTTTTCCAGCGGGATGCCACTGGCCGCCGGGTTATAGGTGAAGCTGGCAAGGCCGAGCGGCTTCAGGACGAGTTCGCCGACCGCTTGGTCGAGGCGGCAACCTTGCAGACGGGCGACGGCTTCACCCAGGAGCATGATGCCGATATCGGTGTAGCGCACAGTGTCGCCGATTGTGCCAGCGAAGGGAAATTCGACCATCGCTGCCAAGCCCCTGCCCCAGCGTTCGACGGCGTATGGTTGGCCCGCAGCGGGCGGCGGCGGGGGTTCTTCAGCCGCCAGCAAATAGACGGAGCGCCAGGGCGGCAAGCCGGAACTATGCGTGAGCAGATGCCTGAACGTGACATCGGCCGGGTTGACGCTCCCGCCGCGGAATGGCGCCTCGATCGCGAAGAAGTCGCGGGTATGCGGATCTTGACCGCTGCCAATTGCGCGTGGGCTGACGCGACCGAACTCGGGCAAGACCTCAACCAGAGCGCTTTCCAGCGAGACTTTGCCAGCGTCGGCCAGGACGAGAAAACTCGTCTCCACGATGAGCTTGCTGACTGACGCCAGGTCGAAAAGCGACTCTGTGCTGACCTTGGCCCGGCGTGTATCGGGGTCGATCCAGCCCCAGGCATCGTGCAGGATCGTTTCACCGCGGTGCATCACGCAGACGCTGAGCGCTGGAAAGGTATGCGGAAGGCGCCGCTCGATGAGCCGGTTCAAGGCGGGCTGGGCGAAGTCTGCCTTCATTTCAGCCGCACCGTGAGTTCGCCATTCGGACGGACTTCGCCGCAGACCGCTTCAGCCGCCGCGACCAGCGATGGCCGGCTGTCGCCGTTGCTGCAGATAATCGTATCGGCTCGGGTCAGCAAACCAGCATCGTAAGTGTTGCGTGCGCAGACGAGTATTACGCGTTTGGCGAGATCGATGATCCGCTGGGCGAGTTGACGCTGCTTGCGGTGCATGTGGGCGTTGCGCGTCACGAGAATCACGACATCCGCCTCGCCTACCATGAACTCGATGGATTTTGAATCGGGCGCTGTGGGATCGAGAAGAAGACAAGGGACATGGCCGATGCGCTCCGAGATGGACCGGGAAAACTGGCTGTTTGAGGCGCGATCGACCGCGTCTGAGACCTGACGGGAAACAAACTCTATCAAGGCTATTTTCGTATTCTGCGAGTCGATGGGCCAGGCGGATCCCCGCTTGACCATGACCAAGCCGGCGCGGGCCGCTCTAAGCGCGAGCGCTTGATGCGCCTCACAGGCGACCACGTCTAATTGTGGCCGATCTTTGAGTGCGTAATCCGCCTTCAAGGCCTGAATACGGGCCACCGATTCATCGATACGCGACTGGGGAATTCGCCCCGATTTGACCGCCCGAAGCAGAGCCTGGTAGGCGGCCTGCTGGCGCCGGCGCGAATGCGAGTACAAGGGCATGTCGACGCCGGCTTCCACCGCCAGAACGGCTGCTTCACCTGCGCCGAAGCCATCGGTGATCGCCTTCATTTCCATGCAGTCGGTGCAAACAGCGCCGTCGTAGCCGAATTCACTCCGCAGCAGACCTGTAACGATCCGCGGCGACAGCGTCGCCGGATGCGCCTCGTCGAGCGCTTCGTACATCACATGCGTCAGCATCACGCAGGCGACATCGGCATTGATGGCGTCGCGAAAGGGAAAGAGATCGTTTTCGTATAGGTAATTCAGCGAGCCGGAGACTTTGGCCAGGGCGTCATGCGTGTCGATGATGGTATTGCCCAGCCCGGGAAAATGCTTGACGGTGGCGGCGACGCCGGCGCGCTGGAAACCGCGAATCTGGGCTGACACGATTTGACTGACCAGGGCGCCGTCCTCGCCGACGGATCGGGTGCTCACTGACGGATTGTCCGGCTGATGCGCGATATCGGCGACCGGGGCGAAGTTCCAGTTGATGCCGAGGGCGGCCAGCTCTCGTCCGAGCATGAAGGCCACGTCCTCCGCGAGAGTACAGTCACGGGCCGCGCCAAGCGCACTTGCAAACGCGCTATCGGCAAACCC
>JAPOYU010000080.1 GCA_026706395.1 Chloroflexota bacterium | reverse complement strand
CGGCGGCATGCGCCAGCGGGCCATGATCGCCATGGCGCTGACCTGCAACCCGCAGCTGCTCATCGCCGACGAACCGACGACCGCGCTGGATGTGACCATTGAAGCGCAGATCCTGTCGCTGATCAAGGAGATACAGGCCGAGTATCGGATGGCGGTCATATTCATCACGCACGACATCGCCGTCATCGGCGAGGTCTCCGATGAGGTTATCGTGATGTACCTGGGCGAGATCATGGAGCAGGGCAGCGTCGAGCAAATCTTCGAGAATCCGCTGCATCCCTATACCCGAGCGCTATGGCGTTCGATCCCGACTGTCGACGGCGTGCTTGAGCGGCTGCAGCCCATCGAGGGCGTCTTGCCCGGCCCCTTCGAGGCGCAGGCCGGCTGTCCCTTCTTTTCGCGTTGCGATTTGCGCGTCTCCGGACTTTGCGACAAGATCCCGCCGCCGCTGGTGGAGGTTGAGAGCGGGCACGAGGTCCGCTGCATTCTGTACGAAGAGGGTGGCTGAGATATGGAGCGGACTGAGACGAAGTCGCCCGAGGCCGCGCCCGTCCTGGAGGTGCGGCATCTAAAAAAGCATTTTCCCCTGCAGGAGAAGGGCTTGCTGCGGCGCACGATCGGCGTCATCAAGGCGGTGGATGACGTCAGTTTCGTCGTGCGCAAGGGCGAAACGGTCGGCGTCATCGGCGAAAGCGGCTGCGGCAAGACGACTCTGGGGCGCTGCGTCGCCTACCTCTATGAGAAGACGGCGGGCGATATCATCGTGCGGGCCGGCGAGCAGGTCTTCAGTCTCGATGAACTGAACCGCGGCAACAACAGCGAATTCCGCAAGATCGTACAGGTGATCTTTCAAGACCCCTTTTCCTCGCTCAATCCACGCATGAGCGTTTTGCGCAGCGTCGGCGAGCCGCTTCTGGTCAATGGCATCGCCAGTGGGGGCGAGTTGGAGGCGCGCGTCGCCGAAATCATCCAGCGCGTCGGCCTCAGCGTCAGCCATTTGCAGCGCTTCCCCCACAGTTTCAGCGGCGGGCAGCGCCAACGCATCTGCATCGCCCGCGCCTTGGTCATCAACCCGCAGTTGGTGGTTGCCGATGAACCGGTATCGGCGCTCGATGTCTCCATCCAGGCGCAGATGCTCAATCTTCTGAAGGATCTGCAGGGCGAGTTCGAGTTGTCATATCTCTTCATTTCCCACAGCATGAGCGTCATCCGCTATATGAGTGATCGCATTTTGGTCATGTACGCCGGCAAGATCATCGAATCCGGCTCACGCGACGACATCCTGCGCCAGCCGCTGCATCCCTATACCGAAATGCTGCTCAAAGCCGTGCCCAAAGTGAGCCGGCGCGGGAGCGGGCGATTGCAGGACGCGACCAGTGGCGAGCCGCCCGACCTGCTCAACTTGCCCTCCGGTTGCGTCTTCCACCCGCGCTGCCCCTACGCCAAACAGGTTTGCCGGGAGGAGATTCCAATCTTGCGAGCAGTTGACGACCAGCGTCAAGTGAGTTGCCACCTAGCGGAGGAACTGGTCCTCCAAGGTGTGTTTGATGGACGGTAGCAAGTGCGATGGTCAGAATCTGGTCGACATGGATTGGGGTGAGCTTGGGGAAATGCCTCATTTGACAGGCTACGTACATTTGCGACACACCAGGTCGCCCAGCTGTAACTTCGTCATGACTTTGGCAACTCAAAGGGCGGACACGACGTGACTCAACCTGCTCTGGGATTCCTCAAAAGAAAACGCAGGTAGATCTTCAGGCGTATGTGTGTATTGGTGGATAATTCGCTGCGACTGATGCCCCAACCTGCGCTCTAGCTCATAACTGTCCGGTCTGGTGACTTTTGTTCATCGGAAGGCAACGGTATGGCGCAAATCATGCGGAGAAACAGGTGAAATTTGAACCGCTTCATCTTTAGTGCCGTCATCAGTGCAGTCATCATGCCACTTGCCGATTATCTCCTAATAGATGATTCACCAATCTAGGCGATAGGCGGCCATCGGCGCGTCGCAGTGTTGCTTCGATCGCGGACGCCTCAAGCCGAGCGTTACTGTCATCCGACCCCGCCTCAGCGAAGGCGCCCATGACTGCGCGACCGCAAATGTTGATGATCCAGCGCCAATCTTTGGCACGTCTCTACCTCCGGCATAGTGGGATTCGCGCTAATTTTCAGACGCAAACATAATGTACGCAAATAATCCCCATAGTTGTCCATAGAAAAACTCTTCTCCCCGATGTTTGGGGATGATCGCCATAGAGATGGCGAGAGGGGCCGGGGGATGGGGTAGACTGAGGTGCATTTTCATTACTTTCTTGGAACTACTTCTGTTGGCGGAGGTGTTGGTGAAGGTGGCGAAGTTGTTGGGGTATGCCGCCAAGAATGGCGGGGAAGTAATGAGCGATTCCAGTCGTATGCCCCACTCCCGTCCATAGTCGGTAGGCTAATCGTGACACGAAACGCGCCATTTTGGTACGGGCGCGCTGGGTTGCTGTTTTCGGCCATTCTGCATATCGATGCTGGCAGTGATCTCCTGCAGCAATTGCGCAAGGAGCTGCTGCTTGACAGCCGCATGCGCCGGGTCATTCCACAGATTGCGCATCTCCAACGGGTCGTTTTCGCGGTTGATGAGTTCTCCCCACTCTTGATTCAGATAATAGGTCAGGCGCCACTGTGGCGTGAATATGCTGCGCATCCGCAGCTCGGCGAAGTCATCATCGTTTTCAACCAAAGCAACCGAGGGGCGCGGCAAGTCGGCGCCGCTCAAAAGCGGCTTCAGCGATCGGCCTTGTACGCCCTCTGGCTCGGCAATGTCGGCCATGTCCAAAAGAGTCGGCGCGATATCAAGCGTGGATTCCACGCTGTCGATCGTATGACCGGCGGCGATGCCGGGACCGCGCGCTATGAGGGGCGTCCGCAGCGCACTTTCATAAGGCAGCCCCTTGCCGTACATGCCGTGATCGCCGAGGTAGTCGCCGTGATCCGACAAAAACACAATGAGGGTATTGTCACGCTGGTCAAGCCGATCAACCGCGTCGAGTATCCTGCCGATGCTGTGGTCAACGAGGGAGACCATGCCGTAGTAGATGGCTTTGACTTGCTGCCAGTCTTCGGGACCGAGCTCGGCATAGTTATGCGGCGGTGTACCGATGACGCGATCCCGCGGTCTCTCCCCGTCGGACGATTGGGCCTGTGGTCCGCGATAGACGCGTTCGTGCAGCCTGGGCATGTCAATTGACTCCGTTATAGGTGGAATTGGCAGTGGCATGTCGGCTGGTTCGTAGAAGCTCGCCCATGGTTCTGGCACGGTGAAGGGATAATGAGGATCCGGAAATGAGATGTGGAGAAAGAAGGGCTCTTCAGTTGCGGATTCCAAGAATTTGGTGGTGCGGTCGGCGAGGTAGTGGCTGGAATGTGTTTGCTCAGGCAAGTTCCAGCGCCAGCAATTGACGCCCTTTTCATAAGCTGTGACGTCCGCGAGTCGCGCTTCCAGGTCGGGCACAGCTTCGCGGAGCCAACTGGAATAGCGATTGCCGAAACAACGGCTGCCGTGGCCATTGACCAGGTCCACTTCCTGGAAACCATAATAGGTCGCCTCGTCCGAAGTCAGCCGTTGGGCGACGATATCAGGTTCCGCCGCTTGAGGGACGAGGTGCAGCTTGCCGATTGACGCGGTGCGATAGCCGTTTTCCGACAATGCCCGCGGCAGAAATCGCGGATCATCCGGCGTATAGCAGCCGACCATCCGGGTTCGCAAGGCGGACGGATAGCAGCCGGTCATGATCGACGCCCGGCTTGGCGTGCAGGTGGGCTGTGTGACGAAGCATTGCGAGAAGCGCGTTCCTTCCGCGGCCAACCTGTCAATGTTTGGCGTTTGCACAATGGGGTTGCCGTAGCAGCCGAGCGCGTCGGTGCGCAGCTCGTCGCAGAGTATCATAATGATGTTGGGCTGCTCAGCCATTGCTCGCCGCCATCAGCCAGTCTAGGTCGAAGCGGGCGAGGGTCAAATGATCATCCGTGTCTCCGCTGGTGCCATCGCCGCGCTCAAACAGGCAAAGGACGGTTTCATCCGGGCAGACGGCCAGCGCGCTATAGCCGGCGTACCCTGGCTCAATGACCTTGGCGAAAGCCCAAGATTGACATTCATCTAAGGAGAGCTTGACCGTCAAGTTTTTGCGACTGCGGAAAATGGACGAACCTTTGGCATCTTCACCGTCGATATTGTCCGGGTTGCAGAAGAGAATACGGCTCGCGCCCCCGCTCGACCAACTATGACGGAAGAGTGTGCCTTGGCAGGTGGGCTCAAGCAATTGCGGATCGAGTTGCGGGATGGACCAATCGCCGATGCCATCGCGGCTGCGGCTGATGACGCGGCGCGTCACGCCAATGCCGTTGCGCATATTCAGCAACACCGAGCCGTCCTCCAATTCGACGATGCCAGTTTCATTGAGATTGGGCACGACATCCGGAACCATCTCGCCGCGCTGCCAGCTGGCGCCGGCATCATCGCTGTAAATGGTGGCGCAGCGGTTGGGGCGGTGTGCGGAACTGCGCGATGTTGAGAGCCAGACGGGGATAATCAGCCGCCCCGATCCCCGCAGACGGATGCCGTTCGGCAAGCCGATGGCGAGCACACCCCAATCGTATTCACCGCGGAAGTCTTCGAATGCCGAGGTGATTTCCCGCGGCGGGCTGAAACTTGCGCCGTCATCGGCTGACCGCATATAAAAGGCGCGGGCGTAGCCGAAACAGAAGAGCGCGTGCACGATGCCGTTTTCGTGATCAGCGATCGTATTGAAATTGTGTAACGGACCTTCGCCATAGTCCCGGTGGTCCAGGACTTGCCGCGGTGCGTCCCAAGTCAGGCCGCGGTCAAAGCTGCGGCGCATGACGATGTCGATCTTGTCCCAGTCGCCGCCGCGCCCAAACCGTGCTTCGGCATGTGCCAGAACCGCGCCACCGGGCGCAACGCAGATGCCGGGGATGCGATACATCGTATAGCCGCCAGTATCGCGCGAGAACAGATCTTGACGTTGCAACAGCATCGCAATCAATGCCCAGTGATTTGCTCGGGGCCGGTATCGGTCGCCAGCGCTAGCGCGTCAAAGCTAAGCTGAATCAGATCGAGCTTTGTCTCGGTCAATGCAGGGTCGTCCCATAAATTGTCGTATTCATCCGGGTCCGTTTCCAAGTCGAACAATTCGCCAATCCCGTGCCCGTGATAGACCACCAGCTTGTAGCGCTCATCGCGGATCATGGTTGCGTATGTGCCGCTGATGCCTTCGCGAACCGCCGGGTTCAGCGCGCTGTAGTATTCGCACCGTGCGAAGTCGCGATGGTGGTCCGCAGCGTCTGCGTCACAGAGCAAGGACCTCAATGACCGACCTTGCATGCGCTTCGGTATTGGGATGCCCGCTAGCTCAAGCAGGGTGGGCGCGATGTCGATCAATTCGACCAGGGCTTGACGGTGTATGCCGCTCAGAGATTGCTCGGGCCAGGAAATAACCAGTGGCACTCGCACCAGCCCCTCGTAGAATCGACAACCTTTGAGCAGCAGACCGTGATCGCCGAGCATTTCGCCGTGATCGCTAGTGAAAATGACAACCGTATTTTCCAGCTGTCCGCTGCCCTCCAGCGCGTCGAGCATTCGTCCGACATTGTCGTCTATCAGTTCGATCATGGCGTAATAAGCCGCTTGGATGCGCTTGGCGTCAAAGTCTTCCGGACGGCGTGCTTGTGTCTGAAAGTCAATCTCGCTGAGTTTGGCTTGAGCGACAAGATCGCTCTCGCGGAACTTGGGACCGGACATCTTGTCGATGTCAAACCGATCCATATAGCTCTGCGGCGGGTCAAAGGGCGAGTGCGGATCAAAGATGTTGACGCTCATCAGCCAGGGCTTGCCGGCGTGATCAGCCTCGATAAAATCAATTGCGCGGTCGGTACACCAACTGGTTTGATGCAGCTCCGGCGGCGTATCTTGGGGATGCTCCAGCATTTCCGCCAGATCCTGCCCTTGCTCATGCAGCCAGTCAGCGTAGTCGTGACCAAACTCCCAATTGGCGTGCGGACCGTGGCTCCAATGAAATAGTCGATAACCGTCGTGCTGCGGCCGCGGCTCAATGCGTCCTTCAGCGCCTGCCAGGTGCAGTTTGCCCGCCAGCGCACAGTCGTAGCCGGCATCGGCCAGCAGCGCGGTAACGAGCGGAGCAGCCTCGGCCCAGTACTCATTGCCGTTGCCGCAGCTGTGTACGCTGCTCGGGTACATCCCGGTGAGGAAGCTGGCTCGGCTCGGCGTGCAAATCGGGCTTTGACAGTAGGCGCGCTCGAAGCTGACGCCGCTGGCGACAAGTCGATCAATGTTTGGTGTGCTCAGCTGCCCATTGTTCAATGCGCCGATGGTGTCGTAGCGCTGCTGATCTGTGCAGATCCACAAGATGTTGGGCCGCATCAGGAAATATCCTCCAAATCAATATTGAGTCCCACCAAATGAGCGGTATCGGCGATATCGCCGGCATTGCTGTAATCCACCAGAAAGATGCTACCATCCTCGCGTTGAATCCAGGAGGAATAGCCGTGGTCAGGCCAGGGCATCTGCGCCGGATGATTGCCGTACAACTGAATCATACGCTCGCGCTGATACTGATCGGGGTATTCGCCGGAAGCGGCGCTCCACGTCCATTCGAAATCAGCCAAATTCGGGTTGCCCAGCCGGTAACTGACGCTGCGCCAATGGCTGCGCCCGCTTTCGCCGTATTGGCCGAATTGTGTGCGCCGCAAAGGGTTGCCGCCGTGGAAGTCTCTGGCGGGCCATTCTTCGCGAAAGACACATCTGTGCATCACCGTTTCGCCATCGAGCTTGACTTGCAGCCAGCCTCGATGATGATGCAAGCCGACCCGATGGAAGCGCGTCATGTCGGCCGGATGCTGCATATCGTGGCGACCGCGGCTTATCGCAATATAGTCGGGCGCGATCGTCAGCAGTTGGCCCAATCGCGATAGCGACATGAAGGCGACCGCCGCATGCCCGGCTGAGGCGCCAACGCGGACCTCCGCCTCAAAATCGACAGTGCTGAATGCGGATTCGGGCGGCAGCAAGGTGTAGCGACATTCCTGCTCGGGGAGATTCTCGATGAGCAGCGCGTCATCCCGCAACTTGGCACTGTACTTGCGCCGGGGACCGCCAATGGCATAGCTGCCCGCTACCTGCGCCAGGTCGCCAACCCAGGCATACGTGCCCAAGCCGCCGTTGACATGGCGACCGGTCACCAGGACGCGACCGTCGCGCAGTTGTTTGGCGTAGGGTCGATGAATGGCAAAGGGCAGCATCTGCGCTTCAGACCAGGTATATCCGTTATCGTCGGAGAAAGCGACGAAGGAGGGGATGCCGCCAGAATGATTCTCGCGCATGACACAAGCGATGCGAGCGCCGCCATCTAGGATGACAAGCGCGCCTTCGCAGAAGCGATGATAGCCATTGTGCGCAATGGTGCTGCGGTCCGTCCAGGTGACTCCGCCATCCGCAGAGGTCCAGAGCACCTGCGCGAATTCTTGCGAAGTGCCGCGCATCAAGTGGGAGGTCACGCCGAGTGTGCCATCGGGCAGGTCAATCACGCGATCTGGCTCGAAGCCGCCTATGCCGCTGTCTCTCTGAGCCGGCGTCCAGGTGTCGCCGTTGTCATCGCTCCAATAGAGCCAGTTGCCAGGCGGCTGATCTTCGTGAAAGTGACCGTCATCGTCGTGATCGATGATCACAACCAGGCGACCATCATTGAGCCGACTCAAGCGGGGTGTAACGAGGCGCTCGTCGCCACTCTCCAGATCAGCGCGATCAATCTCGCGGTGCTTGAACCAGGTCGTGCCTTTGTCGTCGCTGGCCAAGAGCGTCAGAGTCTGATCTTTCAGCGACCAATGCGCGTCGACATCGCTGTAGATCAGCAGGTAGCGCCCGGAAGGCAAGACGATGATATCCGGATTCTTTGTGAAGCGCCCGGGGCTGCGCCAGATGTCGAAAACTTTGTGGGCGAGCGATCTTGTATGAATCAGCAAGGCAGTCTCCTACTGTATGAAATGAACGATCCAAAGCGCCCCCTGCTTGTAGGCAGGCAACTGCCGAGCATCATCATGCGGCGTCAAGCTCGACAAAAGCCAGGCGCAGGAATTCGTAAGGATGGCTCTCGCCGCCTTCGTAAAGGCACAGGATACGGCCGTCCGGCGCCACCGCGAGATCGGAATAAGCGCTTGGCCAGGCATGCAGCGTGATTTGGCTGGTCCAGGTGTCGCCGTCGTCCAGGCTGGCGCGCAATGTCATGTTAACGCGTTGGGTCTTGCTGGCCGGGTTGGCGAAAAGAATGAATTGGCTTCCAGACGAACCTTCTGTTGAATAGCCGATGATGCTCGCCTGGCATACCGGTTCGATGAGCGCGCGGTCACTGCGCTGGTCGGTCCAGGTGAGGCCCCCGTCCGCGCTGAATGCAGTCTGACGGACATTTTCGCCTGGAACGTAGCTGCGCATGTTCAGCAGCAAACGCCCATCGCTGACTTCGACGACCTCGCATTCGTTAACAGCGGGCAGCGGACTGCGCCCGCCCAAGCGCCAGGTTGCGCCTCTGTCGTCGCTGTAAACAATATGCGAGTAGTAATCCTTGCTGCCGGCTTCAATGTGGTCGCAAGAAATAATCAGGCGCCCGCTGTGCTCGCCGCTCCGAATCTGAATTCCATGTCCCGGTCCGGTCGCGTACCAGGTCCAGCCCGGCAGCTTGACATCGCTGGTGATTTCCTTCGGTTCGCGCCAGTTCATCCCGTCGTCATCGGATGAAGTTACGAAGACACGTCGACTGTCATTGCTGCTGCCCTCGATGATATCGCGTTCATGATCGTCGCCGTGGTTCCAGGTCATCAAGAGATGAATGGTGCCGCTCTCCCGCTCGACAACCGGCGCCGGATTGCCGCAGGTATTTCCCGGATCATCCCAGATGACCGCTTGGCTCGACCAGCTTGCGCCGCCGTCAGTCGAGCGCTTGACGAGCATGGCGATATCCCCGGCGTCGCCGCGGTGATGTTTCCGCCCTTCGCAGAATGCCAGGATGGTATTGTCATTGGTGACGGCCAGCGCGGGGATGCGATAGGTATGGAAGCCATCGTGGCTGCCGCGCCATAAATCGATCTGCTCGATATGCGACTTGAACATTTGCCCTAGCCCTTGATGCTGCCGATCATGATGCCTTTGACGAAATAGCGTTGAACGAAAGGATAGATGAAGAGGACCGGCACCGTGCTGACGATGATGAGGGCGGAACGCAAAGACGCAGCTGGCGGCGGATCTTCAATGAAAGCGAGTTCTTCCAATCCTTGCATATTGGTCGTTTCGAGCAAACTGCGCAGGATAATCTGCATCGGTTTGAGATGGGATCGATCGATGTAGATGGCGGCGTCGAACCAGGAATTCCAATGCCAAACGGCATAGAACAGTCCAATGGTTGCGATGACCGGCATGGAAAGTGGCAGCACAATACGAAGCAAAACGGTTGGTGGAGAGGCGCCATCGACGATAGCGGCGTCAAAAAGCTCGTCGGGCAGGCTCATAAAGAAGTTGCGCATGATGAGCATGTTCCAGGCGTTGATCAAGCCGGGAAAGACCATCGACCAAAGAGTATTGCGCAAGCCCAGCGCGTCAACCAGGAGAAATCGCGGTATCAGCCCGCCGCTGAAAACCATGGTAATAAAGACAAAAATGGTGAGCGGCACGCGGCCGGGCAAGTCTTTCTTCGCCAGAGCGTAGGCCATGGTGATCGTGAAGGCGAGGTTGAAGCCGGTCCCTACAACGACGCGAAAGAGCGTCACGCCGTAGGCGTTCAAGATGACTTTGCTGCGACCAAAAAGGATATCGTAAGCGCCCATCGAGAAGGCTTCGGGATAAAGCACGTAGCCCCCGCGCCGCGCGAACTCGGTATCGCTTATGAAGGAGGTGGAGAAGACGATGATGAAGGGAATCAGGAAAGCCAGCGTCAGCAGTATGAGAAGGAAGTAGATAACAGCCTGAGCGATCTTTTCGTTGCGCGATAACTTGAGCATCCGCCTTCTCCTACCACAAGCCCGGCTGGCCTAGGCGGTTCGCCAGAGTATTTGCCACAATTAGAAACAGAAATGCCATGACCCCTTTGAACAAGCCGACCGCCGCGGCGAAGGAGTATTTGAGTCCAAGCAGCCCCTCGCGATAAACATAGGTGTCGATGATATCCGAGACGCTGTAAACGGAGGGGGAATAAAGCAGCAGAATCTGCTCAAAGCCGGCATCGAGCAGGTTGCCTATCTCAAAAATGAAGAGGATCGTGATAACAAAGGCGATGCTGGGAATGGTGATATGGCGCGCCATCTGAAAGCGATTGGCGCCATCGATGGCAGCCGCCTCGTAAAGTGCCGGATCAATCGCGGCCATGGCGGCTAAGTATAGTATGCTGCTCCAGCCAACAGTCTTCCAAACGTGCGAGACGGTCAATATGCCGCGGAATTGATCGGGGTTGGTCAAGAACGTCCAGTTCTCGCCAGTCAAATTGTTAAGCATCTCGGTGATGAGCCCGCCACTCGTCGCCAGCAGCGCGGTTACCAGACCCGTTGTCACCACCCAGGAGATGAAGTGGGGCAGATACGATACCGTTTGTACGAATCGCTTGAACTTGATACGAAAGACCTCGTTCAGCATGAGCGCGAAGATGATGGGCGCGGGGAAGCCAAAGATAATCTTCAAGCCGCTGATGACCACCGTGTTTTCGATGACATTCCAGAAGAAGATGGAACTGAAAAAGCGGTTGAAATGTTTCAAGCCGACCCAAGGCGCTTCAATGATGCCGGCGGCGCCGCCAAAGGGTGAGATGTCCTTAAAGGCGATGACGATGCCAAACATCGGGATATAATGAAATATGATGAAATACAGGATGCCCGGCAGCGCCAGCAGATAGTAGAAACGGAAGAACCAGATGCGCTTGAGCAGCCTGCGCCATTTCCCGTCCTTCACGGGAGACGGCGACAGGCGACTATGCGATATCATGTTGGTCTGTGCCGTCATTGCGCTGCGCTTAGTATGTCGGCGGTCGTTTGCGAGATTTGCGCTGGCAATGCCGCTTTCCAACCGGCGCGCAGCTGGCGGGAAAGCTCAGCGACAATTTGCATGTAGTCCGTGTCCTCAACGAGGTTCTTGATTTCAGCATGGCTAACGCTATGGTCGTAGAGTTCTCGCTCGAGCGCGGCGCCGCTGCTGAAGTCTTGCCACTCTGTATAGCGGAAGCGTTCAGTGCGCATACTGTAGCCCATGACTTCCGGTTCGCCGCGATACGTCCAGGGGCGGGGAAACTGACTGAACGCGGCAGTCTTCCAAGGCTGCTTTGGCTGGCGCAGTAGCGGCGCCAAGCTAAGTCCTTCCAAGTCATCACGTTGCGGCAAGCCGCAGCAATCGACTAATGTCGGGTAAATGTCGACGAACTCAACCAGCGCGTCGCATTCGCCAGATGCCATGCCTGGCGCAGCGATAATCAGTGGCGCGCGCGTATCCAATTCATAGTTGGTGGTCTTGCACCAAAGCGCCTTCTCCCCGAGGTGAAAGCCGTGGTCGCCCCAGAGCACGATGATCGTATTGTCATGCAGTCCATTTTCATCCAAAGCGTCCAGCAGCTTGCCAACCTGGGCATCCATATAGCTGACGCAGGCATAGTAGCCATGACGAAGTTGTCGGATCAGATCATCAGGTAGAGGTCCCTCGTCCGGAATATCGGAGTAACCGCGCAGTTCCTTGCTGTTATGCCAAGCGAAGTCTGGAATGCCAACCGGTTTCTGGGCGTTTTCCGGCGCCGATATCGCATCGCGCTCATAGAGATCCCAGTAGCGCTTTGGCGCGCTGAAGGGCAGGTGCGGCTTGCGGAACCCCACGGCGAGGAAGAAGGGCTCATCGCCGAAGTCCCCAAGCAGATTGCAGGCGACTTCAGCAACCTTACCATCGCCATAGGCGCAGTCCGCCACATCGGCGGCTTCGGTGGCTGCCATTTTGTAGCCGGGCCAACGTTCGGCTGCTGGCGCTTGATTCTTCGGCAGCAAGTAATCAGCGCTCTTCCAAACGACATTGAGAATAGCGTCGTCCGACCAGGATTGTGGATCCTGTGCCTGTGGCGAGCCATGATAGATCTTTCCGACCGAACGCGCTCTGTAACCTTGCTGCTTGAAATATTCCGGCAGAGTCACGACATTTGGTCTTGCATTGCGGAAATGTGTGCCCCAGCCGAACTGCGGCAAGTCGGCCAATCTCGCCGGAAGCTCGTGCCGAAAATGTGACTTCAGATCCCAGACTTTGATCGTATCCGGGCGCAAACCCGTCATCAGCGAGGCGCGCGACGGGTTGCAAACCGCTTGCTGGCAATAAGCGTGCTGGAAGACCATGCCGTGGGCGGCGAGGCGATCAATATGCGGCGTTACCGCGTTCTCATCGCCGAAACAACCGAGGGCGGTCCTCAAGTCATCGACGGCGATGAGCACTACGTTCGGCTTGTCCATCAGATTCGTGGGGTCCCGCCTCGGAAGAAGCGCGCCCTGCCATGTCGGATCGAAAACTTATGGAAACTTGCCCAGGTTGACTGGCGGGAGACGATAGACTACCTCCCGCCAGTTGCAGGTTATGGGCTATACACCGCCAAGTTCGTTGTATTGGCCGGAGATGGCGTTGACCCAGTCGTTTATGCCGGCGCGTTCCAAGTCGTTCATGAAGTCGTCCCATTGATCCAGCGGACGCTGACCGGTGATGAATAGAATGGTCTGCTCGTCCAGGAGCCGAGTGATATCGCCAAGTGTCGGCACCTCATCGGCGATGCGGCTCAGATTGTAAGCGAGCCCGCCATCAAAGGGCCATTTGGCATCGCCCAGGTCGATCAGTTGTCCACCGAGGTATTGGAGATGCCAACGGCGGGACGGGTCGTCCAGGCTGTAGCGGATCTCGATGTTGAGGTTGGGCAGCATGTATTCGCTGACGTAGCCGAAGGTCAAATCAGGACCGACTACTCTGGCTTCCTCATCGAGATAATCCCACATCTCGCCCTTGATGCCATAGCGCGCAGTGAGTTGATTGTCCGTGGTGTCAGCGCTGTAGACCCAATCCATGAACTGGATAACCGCGGCCGGGTTTGCCGCTTTGCGCGTGACGACGTAAGCGCTGGCATTCTGCGGGCGGGCGGTGGCGATGTAACCCATGTCAGTGGTGATGCTGGTCCGCGCCCAGGCAATACCCTCACAGCCGCTCTCAATTTGCGGTGTGATCAGCGTGATGCGCGAGTACCAGCCCATCCACACACCCAAGTTGCAGGTGCGGAACAATTCCGGCGCGTCAAAGCGTGTGAAAGTATCAGGGAAGAAGTACCCGGCTTCCCACCAAGAATTCAACTCGGTCACCCAATCGAGGACGCCGGGCTGCAAGACCCAGGGTTTCACATTGCCATCGTCCGGGTCAAGCCAGTTGGAATGGCCATTGGGGGTGAAGCCGCCCAGCGTCGTCCAGCGGATGTCCTGCGGGCGCGTCGCGACCATGGCGTCGGGATTATGCGCCTGGAAAGCTTCAATTGTGGCTTCTAACTCATCCCAGGTCGTCGGCACTTCCAAACCGAGCTCGTCAAGCCAGTCCTGGCGCACCCAGGTGATATAAGGACTAGTCGGCGTCGAGCGCGGGATGCCCATGATTTCGCCATCGGCATTGCGCATGATATCCCACTGCTGCTCGGGAATAACTTGTAGAATGTTCTGACCATGTTCCTGCAGCAAGTCGGTAATTGGAATGATCGCCATGGCGTAGTCGTGCCAGCCATTGCCGCCCGCCTGAAAGAGGTCGACCGGGTCGCTGGAACCGAGCAGCAGGTTCAACTGCTCAGTGGCGCTGGCCGCGCCGCCTGGAACAATAGTCACCGGCCGGACGCCCGATTGCTCGGCGATGTGGTCTTGTACTCGCTGCAATACATCGGGGTCGCTGCCGCCGGCGTCAAATTGGAGCGTACCGGAATTGTTGAAGATATAGATGACCGGTTCGTCCTGGGCTATTGCCATCGGCAACGCCAAAATAAGAACCAATAGAAGCGTCAGTATTCGCATCTTGCACATTTTTACTCTCCTCTTTGCTTTGGCAGTCCTAAATGCGTGGTGGGGAATTGGATAGTTTAGCCGCTTAATTGCCTCCTTTACGGCACGGTCTGCAGTCTGCCTACAAGGAAAGTAGTCGATGACCTTAGACTTTTCTGGACGCGAAATATCTTAGCGAAACCTAGAATGGGTGTCAATAAGTTTGGTCCACAAACAGTACCATCTCTGACCGAATTCAACTCGCGCTGAATTGGTCTGACATCTCGATCTGATCTCGTATTTTGATAGGCAAGTGAGGCCGCCCGCGACGGCGCGCTTCTATCGGCGGAGATTTACTTGATGTTTCCTGCACCGCAAGGCAGCGATGTCACGATTTTAGAGACCATCACATATTCGTTCGTGGGGCAGATTCTGTTTGCTGTATTTGTAGGCTTTGCGCTGACGTTTTTCATGGTCGACGCCGTGAGTTGCTACGTCGGGAATCCCGGAATTCCGGGGAGCAAGCAGCTATCGCTTCTGCAGGAGCTGCTAAGTGAGATGAAATGGATAGAGTACGCGGGCTGATAATGTTGCAGCGTGTATGTGGCAAGGTACAGACGAGCCTGCGCCGCTGTCGTAATATGTGCGCCGGATACCGTCCGGCTATCAGGATTGGACGAACCAGCGTTGGTCGCCATCGTCTTCCCTGTAGGCACTTTGTGAGGGTGCCCTGATGAGCTTCAGTTCATCGAAATGGCGCACATCTCCCGAATCATGAGGCCAGATGATCGCTCTGCCAATTCATTGCCAGTCATCTTCTGGACTTCCACGAATATCATCTCATTCAAGCGGTTGCGGTCTTGGGCAACACTATCGCGGTATTCAACAAGCATTTGATTCAGATTGGGCTCGATACAGAGCTGCTTGACGATGTCATAGCGGTGGCTCAACTCATCCACTTCAGCTAGGTATAGGTCTGATGCATCCACGCTGGGATCGAGATGCAGCGGCAAGTGAGCCAGGCATTGTCGGTCACAGTGCCCAAACTGGGCAGGCAATCAACCAGATGTAGTCGTAACTGTCCTCAATCCCCTCAAAGACAAGCTCCAGGCGGCGCTCGCGCTTATGGGCTGTGGAAAGAGATTACTCCGCTAAATACATCCGAATATTGCCAGACAGAACATCAAACTCGTCATTTGGCGTCGGGCGGATGACTTGCTTCACATCTCCCTCCAACTCCGTGATCAGCGAATAGATGCTATCTCCGCTGCCCTCATACACACCGCTTTCGAAGCCGGTGGAGGTTGTGAGCGCGACCTAGCCATCGAGATCGCAAACAAGGGCGCGCTTGCCTAAGAACGCCAAGGCGCCAGCCAAGTTGATCGTCACCGGTGTCGGAATCCCCGGTGCAGCGTCTGCTGGAGTCGATTGGATTGGCTGTTGTCTCCGTCATCATCGCCGCCATTATTGCCGTGCCCCTGGGCATTCTGGCCGCCATCCGCGTCAATTCCCGCTGAGAGCTGACCGCCAGCTTGATCAGTGTGGTTGGCCTGGCGATACCGAATTCCTGGCTCGGCATCCTGATGATTTGGCTCTTCGCCGTGTAGTTAAAGTGGCTTCCGGCTATACCGGCGTCTTCTCTCAAGAAACCTGATACCCAGACGCGCGCCGAACGGTGAGAGTTAACTGTTGTCGAAGCGAACGATCGACGATGAGAATCGCGAAAATGATTTAATCTCAAGAAACGATGCCAACTCGCGCACATTTTGACTGCCTTCAGTTTTATAGGTATACTGGTCATACCAGCAGATAGGCGGACTGACGCGGCTTATGGGAAGAGAACACGAGCGAACGTATGAGTAACATGACAGCAACACCAGATATGTTTCTTCCGATTGAGTCGGACCGTCTGTCGGACAAAGCAGTTGGGCAAATCAAAGCGCTTATCGAAGAGGGCCGGCTTAAGCCGGGCGACAAATTGCCTGCAGAGCGCGAGTTGATCAAACGGCTGTCCGTGAGCCGCGCCTCGTTGCGAGAGGCGTTGCGGGTCCTAGAGGTTCTTGGTTTGATTGAAGTGCGGACTGGAATTGGCGCATTTGTTAAGCAGACAGATGCAGGCGCGCTGCCCGCTGAATGGAGCGCGCTGCTGATTAAGACCCAGCAAGAAGTGATTGATCTGTTGGAGGTGCGCGAGGCGCTCGAAGCGCGGGCAGTTGAATTGGCGGTTCAAAAGGCGAGCGAAGAGGACCTTGAAGGTTGTTCGCTGACACTGGCAAAAATGAAACAAAGCGCCAATACCAATGATGTTGACGCTGCGATTCAATCCGATATTGAGTTTCACCAGCTTATCAGCAAGATGTCACAGAACAAATTCTTGATCGAATTGAGTGATAGCATCAGCCACGTATTGCTTGATGCGCGCTATGCATTTTTCCGACAGCCGAATCGTATTTTAGTATCCTGGCAACAACACTGTCGCGTGGTTGAAGCGCTTGTGAAACGCGATTCGCAAGCTGCAGCCGAAGCCATGCTACAGCACCTTCAAGATTCTAAGGAGGTTGTGAAACGTCTGGGATAACAGATTGATGATTATATAAGAGTTGCAAGAACTTAAAGGAGGTGGGCTACGGAAGTTACAAAGATTCGTACGCTGTGATTCGAATAGAGGTAAAAGGAGTTGTTAAAAATGAAAGAGCAAAGAAAAGTGATACGTTTTGAGCCGGGGGACAAAAGGGTTCATCCCGGCGAGTTGCGTATGCTCACGCGGCGAGATTTTCTCAAGTTTACCGGTATTTTGGGCGCGGGGGCCGCAGCAAGCTCGTCATTCTTGATGCCAGCAACATCTTTGCTCGCCCAGGATGAAATGAGCGAGGCAGTAGTTGTATACGGCGCTACGCACGAGATGGAGTCGATCGATCCTGCTGTGGGGTATACACTCTGGTCGCGGTACGTCACTGATAACGTATACGACTCCCTGTTTCGATTCGAAGGCATTCCCCCGCAGGTCGTCAATCATCTGGCCAAGAGCTACGAGGTATCGGATGACGGGCTGGAATGGACCTTTCACCTCGAAGAAAACGTGTCCTTCCATGACGGAACGATGCTGACGGCATCGGATGTAAAGTACACATTTGAGCGTATGTTGGCGATGGGGGACTCACCTTCGTTCTTGTGGGCCGACACCGTTGATCCTGACAAAATCGAGGTGATCGATGATCATACGGTCCAGCTCACTTTGAAGAAGCAGTTCGGTCCCTTCCTGTTCACCTTGCCCTGGCTGTATATCGTCAACGAGGATCTTGTGCGCGCCAATGAGGTTGATGGTGATTGGGGTAGAGCCTGGATGCGCGACAATGATGCCGGCTCGGGCCCATTTTACATCGAGGAATTTGATCCCGCCGTGCGCATCGTCCACAGTTGGTTCGAGGATTACTGGAAAGGCTGGCCAGAAGACCATTTGACCGGTTGGGTCTGGGAGATTCATCGTGAACCTGCCACGCTCCGGCAGCTTCTGGAAAATGGACAGGTGCATATGACCGACCGGCTAACTCAGATTGACTATGAACTTGTAGCGGCGTTGCCGCAAATTGACGTCATCGAGCAGGTTACATTGTCGCCTGGGATGGTGAAGATGAACAATCAGAAGGAGCCGACGAGCAATGTCGACTTCCGCCGAGCGATGAGCTATGCCTTTGACTATGAGGCAGCGATAGCGGGTGTGCTAAACGGAAATGGCACGCGCTTGACCAGCCCTGTGCCCAGTGGCTTTCCCGGCCAAATTGATATAAGCCCCTATGACACCAACCTTGATCTGGCACGCGAGCATCTGGAAAAGTCGGGCTACAATCCAGCCGATCTCGAACTGGTGTATAACTACGTTGGCGGGGCGCCAATCCAACAAGACTTTGGCTTGGTGCTGCAGAATAGCCTCCAGAATCTGGGAATTAATGTGGTTGTGGAAGGGCTCACGGCCGGCGAATATATCGGACGACTGAATGCGCCCGAAACAGCCGCTCACTTTAACTGGATCTGGGCCGCCTCCGATTACCCGGACGCCGAGATTATTTTCTTCCCGCAGTATCACTCCAGCAATTGGGGGGCATGGTACAGTTGCACCTTCTACAAGAACGAGCGGGCTGACGAATTGATTGAGCTGGCTCGCGTGACTGTTGACGAAGCCGCGCGCATTGAAATGTATCAGGAGCTGCAGCAGATTTTGATCGATGACGCCGCAGATATTTGGGTATACGCCCGTCATTTCTTGATGGCCATGAACACGAATGTTCAGGGCTTTACCTACCAGCCAGCCGGGATGGACTCTTCATACTTCTATCCCATGGCTCTGTTGCAATAGCTTTAGACGCGTATAGCTGGCATTGACTGCCGAATGCGGCAAGCCGCTCGGCACGTAACCGGCGAAAAGGACACCGCGCTCAGGCAAAACAATCGACCTCCTGCTCGCGCGAGCAAAGTGGTCAAATGAGAAGGAATAAGACGCCGAAACTCATAGAGGCATGACGAGCGGCAAGACCTGTTTCGGCGTCTTCAACACACTCCCACCAATCTGTTTTTGCCGAGGGCAACGCGTCAAATGGCCTTTCAGCAGTCGTGACAAGCATATATATGAGAGCAACTATGACCGATAAGAAATCTAAACGGCTTGGAATTGATGTAGGTGGAACGTACACCGATTTGGTCTTCTTTGATGAAGCGACTAAAGATATGCGGATGGCGAAAACCCCATCGACTCCCGGGAACCTTGTTGAGGGTGTGATCAATGGCATCATTGCTCTGGACTTGGATCTGTCCACCGTACAACTCGTCGTTCATGGAACGACCATGGGGGTCAATACCGTCATTCAAAAGAATGGCGCCAAGACAGGCTTACTCACCACCGCCGGCTTCGAGGATGTCTTGGAAATCGGAACAATGAGCAAGCCTGAGATGTACAACTTGTTCTATCGCAAGCCTCGCCCGCTGGTTTCGAGAGAACACCGCCTCGGCATTTCGGAACGGATGACGTATGAGGGAGAGGTGCTGGTCGCCGTTGACGCGGAAGATGTCCGAACTCAGGTCCGGAGATTAATCGACGATGGCGTTACTGCCGTAGCCGTAGCCACACTTCACTCCTATGCCAATCCGGAAAACGAAATTGAAATCGCCCGCATTCTCAAGGAGGAGTTTCCCGAACTCAATGTATCCGTCTCACATGAAATCAGCAACTTGAGGAGAGAGTTCGAGCGGACCAGTACAGCGGTCTTGAACGCTTATATCGCGCCTCCCGCCAGAGAATACTTTGAGCACCTGCGCAGCGAGTTATATTCGCGCGGCTTTGACGGCGCTGTCTTTATCATGAAGTCCAATGGCGGTGTGATGGAAGTCTTGACAGCCTCCAGGACGCCGGCGCATACGCTTCTTTCCGGGCCTGTTGCCGGAAGCATCGCAGGCAAGACGCTCAGCGCGGTCACAGCGAAACCAAATGTTATTACCTTCGATATGGGGGGAACCAGTTGCGATATCTCCGTCATCCTGGAGGGTGAGCCGGAAGCGGCCTTCGAATCGCAAGTAGAGGGCTACCCCATTATGACGCCAATGGTAAGGATCACTTACCTTGGCGCAGGCGGGGGATCCATTGCTAAGATTATTGGTGAACGCTCGTTGCGCGTCGGCCCCGAAAGCGCGGGGGCTGATCCAGGCCCGGCATGCTACAACCAGGGCGGCGAACAGCCTACCGTGACCGATGCCAACCTGATCCTGGGACGTCTCGATCCACACAGTGCGCTCGCTGGCGGCATTGCCCTGGATAGTAATTTGGCTGCAGCCGCGATCAAAACGCATGTCGCGGACCGCTTGGGAATGAGCATAAAGGACGCGGCTCTGGGCATTGTGGAGATCGGCTGTGTCAAGATGGCTTATGCCATCCGCGAGGTGACTATTGAACAAGGTTTGGATCCGAGAGACTTCACCTTGATTTCCTTTGGCGGCGCCGGACCGATGCACACGCCTTTCATCGCCTCAATGGTTGGGATTCGCCAGGTTATTGTCCCTTGGTCGCCTGGAACATTGTGCGGTTGGGGTATGTTAAACACAGACCTGCGGCATGATGTCGTACAAGTGGTTGACTATGGCGGGCGTCAACTCAAGCAATCGGAACTGGCGGACCTGTTCGCCCGGCTGGAAGCTCAAGGTCGATCCGCCTTGATCGATCAAGGTGTAGACGCGACTCGGTTGTTTACTAATCGTTCTATCGACATGCGCTACAAGGGACAAGAGCATACCTTGACCATCCCGCTTGCTGACGGGCCGATAAACGGTGAAATGCTTTCTAACCTGCGGCTCTTGTATAACCAAACCCATGAGCGCAAATACGCGCATGCCAGCCCTGAGGAGCCTGTCGAATTCGTGAACATCCGAGTCGAAGCTGTAGGTGAGCTCGACAAGCCGGGGCTGTACATGCCCAAGGCAACGTCCACAAATGGAGCCAAGGCCGCGGTCGAAACGCGACAGGTAACTTTCAAAGAAGGGGACCTGCCAACCGTCGTTTATAGCCGCGAGCAGCTTGAACCAGGAATGAAGATTGACGGACCTGCTATTGTCACAGAAGTTGGAGCGACGACCCTTGTGCCGCCAGCATTCGCATTATCCGTTGATGATTATGGCAACCTGATCATTGACGTGCCGGAGGCGGGTTAAACATGAATAGACCTGATGCGCTGGATCCGGTTTCCATCGAGATCGTTCGCAACGCGCTGATCTCAGCCGCGGTAGAGATGAGCATTGTTCTCAAACGAACAGCGTACAACTACATCATCAATGAGGGGCAAGATATTAGCGCCGGTCTGTGTAATGAACTGGGGGAAACGCTGGCGCAGGCGCCTGGGCTGCCGGAATTCGTCTGCGATATTCCCAGCGCTATCCACTCGATCATTGACGACATTGGCGGCATCGGGCGATTTGAGGAAGGTGACATATACCTGACCAACGATCCCTACGCTAATACATTCCATGTTCATGATGTCAATCTAATTAAGCCGGTGTTCTTGGCAGGAGGGTTGATCGGCTTCTCATGCGCCCGCGCTCACTGGCACGACCTCGGTGGGGCATCCGGGGCCGGCAGTATGCAGGCAACCGAGGTTTTCCAGGAGGGAGTCATACTTCGGTCCGTCCGGCTCTACCGAGCGGGCGAGGTAAACGAGGATATCCTGCGTATCATTCGTGAAAACACGCGACTCCCAGACGGGGTGCTTGGCGACATCCGCGCTCAGGTTGGAGCTTGCAAGATCGGCGAGCAGCGTTATCTGGAGATTGTTGAGCGCTTTGGGATCAACCGCTTCCAGTCCGCCGCCCAGCAGATTCTGGATATTGGGGAGCAGCAGGCGCGACAGGCTTTGGCTAGTATTCCCAACGGCGTCTATGAGGCGGAGACCTGTCTTGACAACGACGGGATTGATCTCGATCGCCCTCTGCCCGTCAAAGTGCTTGTCAAGGTGGAAGACGACAGAATCAATATTGACGTGGGCGGTTCCGCGGCCTGGTGCGCCGGGCCGATGCATGCGAACAAGAACACCACGACATCAATCTGCCGTATGGTCTTCAAGATGCTGACAACCCCTACCGAGCCGGCTAATGAGGGACATTTTCGAATGGTCTCGGTCACGATACCTGACGAGTGCATTTTCAACGCCAAACGCCCCCAAGGCACTTGGCCCGGGTTCTTTGCGTTGGAAGCGCTTATTGATGTGATCAAGCGCGCCCTGGCAGACGCTATTCCCGACCGTGTCAATGCTGACGATTATGGCAAATGCACGCCGGCGCACATCAAAGGCAGCTATCCAGACGGGTCGATTTTTTTCCTGGCGGACACGGAAGGCGGTGGTTGGGGGGGCAAACCATTCGAAGACGGCGAGAACGCTATGCTATTTGGCGACGTGCGGATCACGCCTGTTGAGTTGCTCGAAAGCAAATATCCCGTCCGTCTAACTCAGTACCTGTTGCGGCCGGACTCGGGCGGGGCGGGGCGTTGGCGAGGTGGCTTAGGCGTCATTAAGGACTATCTTTGCCTTGCCCCGGGAATGAACTTCAACGCCGGTCTTGATCGCCAGGTTTGCCCGCCACAAGGTGTGCTTGGCGGGGCGAGCGCTCCCGGGAACCGAATTGTCATCAAGGATGCTGATGGAACGGAGAGGGTCCTCCCCTCCAAAGTTACAGACTATCCCGTGGCCCCGGGGCAGACAATCAGCTTTCAAACTGCTGGCGGCGGCGGTTATGCCAGCCCCACCCGGCGCGATCCCGTGTTGGTCGCTCATGATGTGCGGCTAGGATTGGTCTCGTCCCGCCAAGCCAGACTGGTCTATGGCGTGGCAATCGACGAAGCGGACAATTCAGTTCGATCGGACGAGACCAAAAAACTCCGCGATTCTCTGAACGCAATCCAGGAGACCGACTCGCTTCTACAATCGGCGGCCTGTAGTTAAGAGGAGCATTTGTTTTGACTAAACCAGACCCAATTACAGTTGAGATCGTGCGCAATGCAATTCTGTCCTGCGCCAATGAAATGAAGATCGATTTGCGGCGCACATCCTACAATCCGATCATCAACGAAATGAATGACTTCAGCGTAGGCATCTTCAACGAACGGGCGGAAACGCTCGCCCAGGCTCCTGGCTTGCCCGAATTCGTATGTGATATTCCCAGCGCGATTCATTCCGTTGCCGGCGACATCGGCGGGTTCGACAAGTTCCGGGACGGCGACATCTATTTGACCAACGATCCCTATGCGAATACGTTTCATGTCCACGACGTCAACGCGATCAAACCGATATTCTTTGCTGGAGAACTGGTGGGGTTCAGCTGCGCGCGCGCTCACTGGCATGACATTGGCGGGGCCTCAGCCGCTGGCAGCCTGACCGCCACCGAGGTCTTCCAGGAGGGGATCATACTGCGTTCCGTTGGGCTTTATCGGGAAGGCGTGTTGAACGAGGACGTCATGCGCGTCATCCGCGAAAATACGCGATTGCCCGAAGCTGTAGTAGGCGACCTGCGAGCTCAGGTAGGCTGCTGCAATGTTGGCGCGCTTCGCTTGGCTACCGTCATTGAGCGTTTTGGCCCGGAAGTTTATCGAGCATGCGCCGAGCAGATTCTGGCGGATGGCGAACTGCAAGCTCTTGATGCCTTAAACGCCGTCCCCGACGGCACATATTCGGCTGAAAGCTGTGTCGACAACGATGGAATTGATCTCGATGTACCGCTCGCTATCAAAGCAAGGGTCATTAAGACCGCTGACCAATTGATCATCGATTTGACCGGCTCGGCTGAAGAATGCGCCGGACCAATCTACAGCAATACGAACACGACAAGGTCGATGTGTCGCCTTATCTTCAAGATGATGACAACCCCAACCGAACCGGCGAACGAAGGTCATTTCAGAATGGTCGATGTGATCATTCCGGAGAAATCGATATTCAATGCGAAAAAGCCAAAGGCAACGCTGCCCGGATTCTTCGCGCTGGAAACGCTGGAAGACGTTGTCAAACGCGCGCTTTCATCCGCAATGCCGGATCGCGTCAACGCCGATGATTATGGACGGTGTACCCCGGCGCACATCAAGTTCATCGCTCCGGACGGGCAGTACCTTATTCTGGCCGACACCGAGGGTGGCGGGTGGGGGGCCAACCACGCCGATGACGGAGAGCATGCCATGCTCTTCGGCGAAGTGCGGGTGATCCCCATCGAAATAATGGAGATGCGCTATCCCGTGCGCTTAAGGCAATATACCCTTCGGCAAGACTCCGGCGGCGTCGGGCGCTTCCAAGGCGGGCTGGGAGTCATAAAGGATTATGAATGTCTGATTGACGCGGACCTTAACGGCGGCTTTGATCGTCAAGTATGCCCGCCGCAGGGCATACTGGGTGGCGGAGAGGCGCTCAGCAATCGAATGGTCATCAAAAAGATGGATGGCAGTGAATTACTCTTGCCTTCCAAAGTGACCGACTACCCGGTGGCGGCAGGTGAAGTCATTAGCTTCCAGACCGGTGGCGGTGGCGGTTATGGGGATCCTCTTGAGCGTGATGCCCGGCACGTCTGTCGCGACCTCAAACAGGGTTTGATTTCCAAGGAGCGTGCAATTTCGGACTACAATCTCGCCCTTTCCGAAGCGGAAAACAGCACCGTAGCCTGAGCCGTTCGGCGGCAGCGAGTTCTACCGCACTCACGCAAAATAACACAGACCCTGCTTGTCGCATGAGCGCCGCAGGAATGGGAATATAACGAAGTCGCGTTCGGATGCATCGCAACTCAACCCCTAAAATGCTCGCTCGCGCTGCAAGAGCAAGGCCGCAGTGAGCAACGAGCGAAATGATGGAGATTGACGTTTGAGAATCTTGCGCTTTCTTATCAAGCGACTCCTCTACCTGATTCCCATCATGATCGGCTTGATCACAATAACGTTCTTTCTGATGAACGTGATTCCCGGCAACCCGGTGCGTTTGGCTATCGGACCTCAGGCCTCAATGGAAACTGAAGAACGTGTCCGGCGCGAATTCGGTCTGGATCGACCTATCTGGCAGCAATATATCCTTTACTTTGAGCGCATGCTGCGAGGAGACCTCGGGAACTCTTTGGTCACTCGCCGACCGGTTGTGGACGATCTGCAACGGCGTATTCCAGCCTCGGTGGAATTGGCGATCGCCGGTATGTTCATAGGAGTCGCCGGTGGATTGATACTTGGCGTGTTGTCCGCCGTCCATCGAGACAAACTGATAGATCATGCCTCGCGGATCGCCGCAATCTCCGGCGTATCTGTTCCGGCTTTTTTTCTCAGCCTGCTGGCCCAGTTGATTCTTGGCAGCGCCTTGTCGCTGTTTCCAATTACGGGACGAATAAGTTTCGAAATCGATTCACCGACTGCAATTACCGGACTCTATCTGTTGGACAGCCTGATCACGGGAAATCTGGCGGCATTGCGGAGTTCAGCGCACCATTTGATCCTCCCCGCCTTTACTCTGTCGATCCCGATCTTGGCATTGACCGCCCGGCTGACGAGGTCCGGGATGCTGGATGTTTTAAGTCAAGACTACGTCATGAACGCGCGAGCCGCTGCCGGCTTGCCGGAACGCATTGCGATCTATAAATACGCGCTAAAGAATGCCTTGATAGCCACCGTCTCACAGATTGGCCTGGGTTTTGGCGCGATCTTAAGCGGTTCCGTGCTTGTAGAAACGGTATTCGATTGGCCCGGGCTCGGTTTATATACGGTGACAGCAGCGATCAACCAGGATATCCAACCTATTGTGGGGACGACAATTGTCGCCGGCCTGATGTTTGTGATCATCAACATTCTCACTGATTTGACGTATCGCGTACTTGACCCTCGTATTGAGGTCTAATCAAAAAATGGATGCCCAGGGCCAAAATATCAAATCTTTAGCCAATGGCGAATCCCAATCGGCCGGCACAGGTTTTCTTTCTGTTGATCAGCGCGATATCCTCCGTATCTTCCTGCGCAATCGTCTATCCGTATTGGGTCTGGGTATTGTCGTCTTTTGGCTCACAGTTGCGATTATTGGGCCTGCATTGGCTCCCTTACCGCCGCAAGAGATGGACATCATGAACCGGCGCAGCCCGCCCAACGCCGCCCACCCGCTGGGAACTGACTGGCTTGGTCGCGATGTGTTCAGCCGCGTCCTGCATGGCACGCCGATTACGCTTCTCATAGGCGTAGTTCCCATCGCGATTGCCATCCTTATCGGAGTGCCAACCGGCGCTATCGCCGGTTACTTCGGCGGCCGGGTGGAAACCTTAATCATGCGGACAGCCGATATTTTCCTCTCCGTACCGGCCCTGGTCTTGGCGATAGCAGTTACTGCCGCCTTGGGGCCATCGCTCCTCAACGCGATGATAGCTGTATCGGTGGTATGGTGGCCCTGGTATACACGCTTGATCCATAGCCAGACTTTATCGCTGTCGAAGCGTGTCTTTGTCGAAGCTGCAATTGGATTGGGCGCCAGTCACCGTTCAATTATTGTCCGCCATCTGTTGCCGAATATGGCTTCCTCTATATTTGTCAGAGGTTCTTTAGACTTGGGGTTCGCGGTTTTGACGATGGCCGGTTTGGGATTCATCGGCATGGGCGCGCAGGCTCCGAGCCCAGAGTGGGGCTTGGCCGTCAGTCTCGGTCGTCGATTCATGCCCGAGTTTTGGTGGATATCTGTCTTCCCGGGCTTGGCCATCTTCAGTGTGGTTCTTGGCTTCAATCTGTTGGGGGATGGGATCCGGGATGCATTAGATCCGGAAATAAGAGGGCGATAACTTTCATGGCCCAATCGTCGCCACTGCTGGAAGTGAAGAATCTCCATGTACGCTTTGAAACGCTTCGAGGTGTGCTGCAAGCCGTCAATGGAGTCGATCTAACGATCTTCCCCGGCCAGATAGTCGGCTTGATTGGAGAAAGCGGATCTGGCAAATCGGTGACGGCCAAGTCCATATTGAACGTCCTCTCGACTCCGCCCGGCATCACAGATGGCGAGATTTGGTATCGTGGACAAAACCTGTTGGAGCTCTCTGCGAAGGAGATGTCGAGACTGCGCGGTCAGAGTATCGCAATGGTGTCGCAGGACCCTATGTCTTCATTGAATCCGGTTTTCACGGTGGGGGAGCAGTTGCGAGATGCCTTGTTATGGGCGGATATTGTGCAAAATGCTACTGGGGAACCTTCAGTCTTCAATCTGATTAACCGCTTCACTGCGGCCGGCCGCCGACGTTTCCGCCAAGCCGCCGCCCAGGCTGTGGAAGACTTGCGGCAGGTGGAGTTGCCAGCCCCCCAGCAGCAGGTGAAGAATTACCCTCAGCAACTGAGCGGCGGGATGAGACAACGCGTGCTCACCGCCATGGCATGTGCAGGCGAGCCCGATCTGATTATTGCCGACGAACCCACAACAGCCCTGGATGTTACGATTCAGGCGCAGATCCTGATGCTTCTGCAAGAACTCGTGCAAACGCGCGGGGTGAGCATCCTCTATATCTCGCACGACCTGGGTGTGGTCGCTCAACTTTGTGACCGGGTCGCGGTGATGTACGCCGGGGAAATCGTCGAAGAGGCTGATGTCCGTGACATCTTTGAAAACCCGCAACACCCCTATACCGAGGCGCTGATCCGGGCAACAACGATGGCGTCCGAAGATGATCTCGTTGAAATACCCGGCGAAGTGCCCAACATGCTGGCTCCGCCAAAAGGCTGCCACTTCTGGCCACGCTGTCCGAAGATGGTCGAACAATGCGCTGACGAAAAGCCCCGCCTCGCGCAGGTCGGGCAAGATCATGAGTCCAAATGCGGGAGAGTCCACGGAGAGTGGATGTGACATGATTAATCAGCCGCTGCTCAGCGTCCGGAACCTGACGCGCTCATTCCCGGTTCAGGGCGGTTTCTTCAATCGGACAGTCAATCATGTGCGCGCTGTGGATAGTATCTCCTTCGAGATAAGTAGAGCCAAAACCTTGGGGCTGATTGGGGAATCCGGTTGCGGCAAGACGACAGTGGCGAAATTGATCCTCAGGTTGATCGAACCCGATAGGGGCGAGGTTCAATTCAACGGGGAGCAAGTACTCGATTTTGATGCTGCACGGTTGCGCGCGCTTCGCGGGCGGATTCAGATGATTTACCAGGATCCTTATTCATCTCTAAACCCGCGAATGAAGGTCAAAGATATTGTCGCCGAACCGCTCGAAATACATTACAGGCACAAATATAGCGCGGCGGAAATCCAGGACCGTGTAGTCGATTTGATACAGCGCGTAGGTTTGCACCGGAATGACCTGAGCAAATATCCGCACATGTTCTCCGGCGGTCAACGTCAGCGGATCGGTATCGCGCGCGCGCTGATCCTTCAGCCGCAATTGCTCCTTTTAGATGAACCCACCTCCGCCTTGGATGTCTCTATCCAGGCCAAGCTGCTCAAACTTCTCCTGCAATTGCAGCGAGATATGCAACTGACCTTCCTTTTTATCTCGCATGACATGCGGGTTATCCAATTGATGGCCGACGAGGTGGCTGTAATGTACCTCGGCAGAATCGTCGAGTACGGCTCGGTAGAAGAGGTTTTCTCGAATCCCCGACATCCTTATACACAGGCCTTGTTGGCGGCGATGCCGTCTCCCGATCCAGGAAAACGCCTGGACGGGCTGGTCCAATTAAAAGGAGAAATTGGCGACCCCTCCAATATCCCGGCCGGTTGTCCGTTCTGGCCGCGTTGCCCCCAGAAAATCGGGGATGTATGCGAGAGCGCGCCTCCGCAGCTCTTGCCGGTCAACAGGAAGACTACGGTCTCTTGTCACCTCTATCACGATCCGGCCAGTGGCGAAATATCGTATCTGGGAGCTTCTGATGAGTCGCTCGCCCAGCATTAAAAATGGCGGCCAAGAGCGTGGTCCCCTCCTCGCGTTGCTGGTCGCCAACATGCTGGAGGCTTTCACCAGCATTTTGGTGATCCTGGGCACACCAACGATTCTGCATCGTTTCGATGAGCCATTGGCCAGCGGCGGTTTGTTGTTGACCGCGTATTTCTTGCCCCATGTAGCGCTTATGCCCTTATGGGCGCGGCTGGGCGATGTTTTTGGGCGCAGGCGCGTGTTCTTGGCCAGTTTGATACTCTACATTTTGGGATCGGCTGTCGCCTTGGCCGCTCTGTCATTTTGGTGGCTAATCATCGGCCGGATCATTCAAGGGTTGGGCAATTCCGCCAATGAGCCGCTGGCAGTTGCGATAATCGGCGATCTGGTTGCGGTGGAACGCCGAGGGCGAGCGCTCGGGTTCTGGGGGACTGCGGGCAGCATCGCGGCCAGTGTATCGCTGGTCGGCGGCCCGCTCGTTGATTCCATAGGTTGGCGATCAGTTTTCCTGCTTTGCATCATATTCGGCCTTTTCTCTTTCTTCCTCGTCCAGCGCCATTTGCCCAGCTTCCCGCGGACGGGCGATTTGGGAACTGTCGATTGGCGGGGGGCTGCCATGCTAACAGCGGGTCTGGCGCTGGTCGTCACCGCTATCTCCAAGGGGAACGACTGGGGCTGGGCTTCGGCCAGATTCCTGACGCTGTTCTTCGCGGGCGTTCTCGCTGCTTTTGCGACACGACTGATGCAGCGCGAGGGCAAAGAACCTTTCTTGGACTATAGCGTTTTCTCCTACCGTTTATTTTGGTTTAGTTCGCTGGCCGCCGCCGCCGCAGTTTTCACACTAACAGGCGCAACAATCACTCTTCCGCTTTACTTGAGCGCCGTGGAACAGCTCAACACATCCGAGACGGGAATCATCCTCTTCATTAATGGGGCGGGTCTCTTTCTCGGCGCCCTCGCTGGAGGGGTCGCGACAGATCGCTGGCGGTCGCGAAGGCCCAGCGTCTTCAGTTTCAGCGCGCTTGGCATCTCGATGTTCATGATGGGCGCGTTTACGACCGATGGTGTACCGCTGATTGTGGTGGCATTCACATTGGTGGGTTTCGCTACAGGCATGTGCTTCGCACCGCTTACGGCGGTTATAACCAACGCGTTTGCAGCTCAAGATCTGAGCGCCGCTTCTGGCTCGTTCAACTTGATCAGGCGGACTGGCACCATACTGGGCGCCGTGGCAGCTACGAGTATTCTGGATCAGCGCATCGGCATCCTTTCTTCTGTTTTCGAGCGGTCCGTCGCTTTAGTGCAGTCGTATCGCGACACATTCTGGATTCTAGGCATTGTGGCGGTTGCGGCTGTTTTCTTTGCCTTCGGGGTTCGCTCGAAGATACCGCTTCAAGCGTCTAGGGTCAGGCAGCGTCACGGAGGAACCGACATGGGAATTCGGTGAATTAGATTTAGATGATAAATGAATAGGCAGAATGTGTTAATAGCAAGCAAACGAGGAGATAACATGGACATCGATCTTACGACATTAGCCAAGAGTATCGAGACATTGTGCACGGTCGAAATGCGGGAACCGGGACCAAGCTACAATGTCATACGCCGGCTTTATGAGAGCGGTCGTAAAGCGCAGGCTGGTTTCCCCACCGAACTCGCGATCAGAGCTTTAACCAGCCGGGTGAGCGAAGGAGATATCGTCCTTATCACGACCGGCGCATTTGTGCCGAATTTCTTGCCCAAAGGCGAGACCGACGGTCCGACTGGGGCGGCCTCACTGGCCTTTGCGCTAAAAGTTGGGCTGGGGGCTACGCCCGTCATACTAAGTGGGGAAGCCTGCGCCGAACCGATTGTAGCTTCGTGCCAGGCAATTGGGCTTGGCGTCCGCTCACTTGAGATCGCCCGGAAGATTCCTTATACAGCCGCCGTTGAATCATTTCCAATCGATGATTCGGCCCCCGATCGAGCGGATGAGATCCTATCCACGCTGGAACCCAAGGCGATAATCTCCGTGGAGGCCTTGGGCGTGAACAGCAAGGGCGTCGCTCATAGTTCGACTGGACTGCCGGCGATGGAAGGACGGGCGCGCTTCGAGCATTTGATATCGGCCGCCCGGCAAGCGGATATCCTCACTATTGGGATTGGCGATAATGGCAACGAGATCGGCTTCGGGTTAATTGCGGAGGAGGTCCGCGAGATTAAGCCTTTTGGCCGTGAATGCCGCTGCCCCTGCGGCGCTGGCATTGCCACCGTCAACGCCTGTGACATTCTGATCACTGCCGCCGTGTCGAATTGGGGGGCTTACGGGCTTTCGGCGGGTCTGGGAGCCGCAGTTGGGATGCCTCATCTGATCCACGATGGCGAGACTGAAATCCGAATGATCGACGCCTGCGTACGTGGGGGCGCCGCCGACGGCGCTACTGGGCTGTACACGGTATCCGTCGACGGGATTCCTGGCCCGATTCATGCCCACTTGGTTGACATGCTGGGACTGCTTGTAAAGAAGAATACGGCCACAGGCTGGCACCGGGACTTTTAGCTGACCCTTCCCGAGGAATCCGAAGCTATCGCCCGGCACGCAAAAAGAAAGAGTGGGAGTGAAATATGTCAATCATATTAAAGCATGGGAATCTCATAAATGGAGCGGGGGTGCTGATGCCGGATGCGACGGTGGTGATTGATGGCGCGATGATCAGCGCTGTGGGTGAGGCAGGTCAAGTGGAAATTCCGCCCGGCGATCACAAGATTATTGATGTAACCGGCATGACCATCATGCCCGGCATGATGGACCTGCACGACCATCTTCATGGCGATTCGAGCGGCACTCTGGATGGCGCCGCCCGCGACCGTTTCGGCGAGATGATATATTTGATCGAAGACCGCGATGCCTACCAGGCCGTGCTGCACGCGGAGAACGCTCGCAAGGCGCTGGCGGCGGGCTTCACCACGATCCGTGATACCGGCTCGCCGCGCGATATCACCATCGATATTGCCAGAGCCGAAAGAGATGGCATCTTGACTGCTCCCCGTATTATCTACTGCGCCACACTCGATATGACCCATCCTCCTGGGAAGAAGCAGGTTCACGGCGTGGCAGGTGGAAACATTACCGGACCGGTCGAAGCCGTGCGAGCCGTGCGAGAGAAAGTCGGCTTGGGCGCGGACTGGATCCACCTACGCGCGACGGGTGCGGCCGCCGGGCAATTTGACGCAAACACCGAACTCATGTCGCTTGAGGAAATGGAGGCCGCAGCGAAGACCGCGCACAATTTCGGCTTGCGCGTCACCTGCAACGCTTGTGGCGCCAATGGCATGAAGAACGCCATCCTGGCCGGAGTAGACTGCATCGAACACGGCACCCACATCGGCCAGGATGACGAGGTCATTCAGATGATGGTCGATCGCGCGATCGGCTGGGTGCCCACCCTTTGGGTAAGCCTTGCCAAGAAAGAGGACGCCGAAGCCAAACAAGCCCTGGGGCTAAAATCCACTGTGCCGGATTACTGGTTGCAGCGAGAGCTGGATCTGATTGATCTGTGGCGAGACGGCTTCGAAAAAGCGCTGCAAGCTGGGGTCATGATCGCAATCGGCACCGATTCGGGAGCGCCATTTGTCGAGCACGGCCAAAACGCAAAAGAGTTGGAGATATTCGTGCGCTACGGGATGAGCGAGATGGATGCTATCGAGGCGGCAACACGGGTAGCCGCACAGGTGCTGGGGATGGAAGACCGACTAGGTACGATAGAAACCGGCAAGGAAGCCGATGTCATCGTTGTCGCCGCCGACCCCTTGGCGGACATTCGAGTATTGCAAGACAATGACAAGATCGCCCTCGTACTCAAAGCCGGAAATATTGTTGTTGATCGCTTGGATGGCCCAAGGGGTCTGCTGCATTGAAGGTCTGCAAATAAGGCAGCCGAAGAAGAATTGCGAGGTGGAGAACGATGAGTATTGTGTTGCGAAACGGGAAGTTGATCGACGGGACGGGCAAAGTACAATCGGACGCAACGGTAGTGATTGACGGCGCGACCATCAGCGCCGTCGGCGAGATGGCTCAGATGGAGATTCCGCCTGGAAAGCACCAGATCATTGACGTCGCGGGCATGACCATTATGCCAGGCATGATGGACTTGCATGATCACCTGCATGGCGATGCCAGCGGCATACCCGACGGGGCAGCTCATGACCGCTTCGGCGAGATGATTCACCTGATCGAAGACCGAGATGCCTACCAGGCCGTACTCCATGCGGAAAATGCTCGCAAAGCGCTGGCGGCGGGTTTCACCACGATCCGCGACACTGGCTCGCCGAGGGACATCACCATCGATATTGCCAGAGCGGAACGAGATGGCATCCTGATTGCTCCCCGCATCTTCTATTGCGCAACCATCGACATGACCTATCCCGTAGGCAAAAAGCAGGTTCACGGAGTGGTCGGGGGCAACATCACCGGACCGGTAGAAGCCGTGCGAGCCGTTCGAGAAAAAGTCGGCTTGGGCGCGGACTGGATCCACATGAATGCCACGGGTGCCGGCGCCGGAATGTACGGGCCCGAAGTCGAGTTGCTGACGCTGGAGGAAATGGAAGCGGCCGCGAAGACAGCGCACAACTTCGGGTTGCGCGTCACCTGCAATGCTTGTGGCGCGGTAGGCATGAAAAACGCCATCCTTGCGGGCGTCGACTGTATCGAACACGGTACGCATATCGCAAATGATGACGAGGTCATCCAGATGATGGTCGACCGCGAGGTTGGTTGGGTGCCGACGCTCTGGGTAAGCCTGGCCAAAAAGTGGGACGCCGAAGCCAAACAAGCTCAAGGATTAAAGTCCACTGTGCCTGACTATTGGTTGCAGCGAGAGCTGGAACTGATAGACCTGTGGCGCCGCGGTTTCGAGAAGGCTCTGAAAGCCGGTGTATTGACGGCGATCGGCACCGATTGCGGAGCGCCCTTCGTCGTGCACGGAAAAAATGCTACGGAACTTGAGATATTTGTGCGCTACGGGATGACAGAGATGCAGGCCATCGAGGCGGCCACGCGCGTAGCCGCCCAGGTCATGGGGATGGAAGACCGACTGGGAACCATAGAAGCCGGCAAGGAAGCCGACGTTATCGTAGTAAATGGCGATCCCTTGAAGAACATTCGGGTACTGCAGGACAATGGCAATATCGCGCTCGTTCTCAAGGCCGGGCAAATCATGAGGCAGACCAGGGATGTCTCGCGGAATGGCGGTTTGATTTAGCGGCTGCGCTCGGCGGTATTTATCGATTCGGACGATGCCGCTTGATCCTCATAGTAAGGCAATTTTGTACTGCTTTGCAGATTTAAGCGGCGTCGCCTGAAAAGCGCAGATCGCTCATCTAATCTCAATGGAGCTTCAACTATGACATTTCCGTCCGATTATGTCGAACGAGTTTATGCTGGGGTGCTCGGCAAGATAATTGCCGTCTACCTGGGGCGCCCGATTGAAGGCTGGTCCTATGAGATGATCATGGAGCGTTTTGGCGAAATCAACTACTACGTGCATGAGGCCCTTGACGTACCCTTGATCGTGACCGATGACGATCTCTCCGGTACCTTCACTTTTGTGCGCGCCATGCCGGACTACGGCAACAGCCCGGATCTGACCGCTGTGCAGATCGGCCAGACCTGGCTCAATTACATCGTCGAAGGCAAGACCATATTATGGTGGGGCGGTATCGGCGATGTAACCGAACACACCGCCTATCTCCGGCTGAAAAGTGGCATTCCGCCTCCGCGCAGCGGCTCGATTGAACTCAACGGTCCGATCATGGCCGAGCAGATTGGATCGCAGATCTTCATTGATGGCTGGGGCATGATCGCGCCCGGCGACCCCGCGCTGGCGGCTGATCTGGCGCGGCGGGCCGCCAGCGTTAGCCACGACGGCGAAGCCATCTATGGCGCGCAGGTGGTCGCCGCGTTAGAAGCTCAGGCCTTTGTCGAATCGGACATCAATAGGCTGATCGACACCGCCGCGTCCTTGATCCCCTCCGATTCGATCACCTACCGAATGATTGAGAAGGTGCGAAACTGGCACGCTCAGCAGCCGGACTGGCATAAGACGCTGGGGCAGATCGACCGCGAATATAGCCGTGATCGTTATCCAGGCAATTGCCATATCGTGCCGAACCATGCGCGGATAATTCTGGCGCTGCTCTATGGCGACGACGACTTTCAGAAATCGATGATGGTCGTCAATACGTCTGGTTTTGACACGGACTGCAACTCCGGCAATGTTGGCTGCATTATGGGCATTAAGAACGGCCTTGCGGGGATTGACGCCGGACCAGACTGGCGGGGTCCCGTAGCGGATCGCCTGTATCTGCCAACGGCGGACGGTGGCAGCGCTATCAGCGATGCGGTCGGCGAAACTTACAAACTGGTCAATATCGCGCGGGGGATGGGGGGATTGGCGCCGCTTAGCCCGAAAAACCGGGCGCGATACCATTTCAGCCTGCCAGGATCGGTACAAGGTTTTGAGTCTGAAACCGGGCCTGAATCCAAAAATACTGTGACCATCGAAAATGTGCCGGGACACAGCGAAAACGGCGACCGCTCACTGGCGATTCGCTATCACCGGCTGGCGAAGGGGCGGGTCGCCAGAGTAGCTGCGCTCACCTTTATCCCTTCGAAGGAAATTGCCGATTATTTTGACGAGCGAGGTTACCGCTTACTCGCGTCGCCAACCCTGTATCCGGGGCAGGTGGTCCGAGCACGCCTCGTGGCGGACGCAGCCAATGCTGAACCGGTGACGCTGCGGCTCTACGCGCGGCATTACAACGAAGATGATGCGCTGGAGATCATCGAGGGTGAGGGGGTCCAGCTTGCGCCCGGCGCGGAAGTCGAGTTGTCTTGGCGCGTGCCGGAGACCGGCAACCAGCCAATCGCCTGCATCGGAATCGAGATTATCGGTGAGAATGGCGCCAGCGGCAGCGTCTACCTGGATTGGCTCACATGGGACGGCGCGCCCAATATGCAGCTGAACCGGCCCATCCTCAGCGAAGTTGGACGTGAGAAACGGGTGCGACCGAAGTTTTGGAAGAAGGCTTGGATTTACGCGCTGGATTCCAGCGAGCGTTTCGATTCCTGGGACTACTGGACACAGGCCTACCGGCTGATACAGAATGAAGGCCGCGGTCTGCTGATACAGGGGACACGCGACTGGATCGATTATCAATTTGCAGCCACGGCCATGCCGCGAGTCTGTGAAGCCGGGGGGATCGCCGTGCGCGTGCAGGGCTTGCAGCGATATTATGCGCTGCTGCTGGATCAAGACAAGACTCGCATCGTTCGCGTCCTGGATGGTGAAACCGTCCTGGCCGAGACCGACTCAGGCTGGTCCGTCGAGCGGGATTACGATCTCACATTGAAGGTCGAAGGGGACAAGCTGACCGCCTTCGTCAATGGTGAGCAGGTGCTTGAAACACATGACCCGGAGGATGCCTTGACCAGCGGCGGTATTGCCCTGATTGCGGAGGTAGGTTGCATCTACTATGATGACGTTTCTGTCAGGCCCCTCTAATGGGCATCATTGCGGCCAAATTGAGCGCATTTGCCAGACTGACAATGTCCTGACCTGACCTCTCCCGAAAAGGCGCAGACCCTGGCTGTCGGCTCGCGACGGATAGATGCGGCTGCAGATGCTTGTCCTGCCATTTGCGATGATCTCCAATACCGAGCCGTCAAGCAAGATGCGCAGCTGCAAACTTTCTCCGGGCGCGAGTTCGTGCGGCGCTTCGTTGGAGAACGTTTCGTTTTCTTGATCCAAACCGGATCGCTCACGGTTCACGCTCAGCAGCTGATTGTCCGGATTGTAGCTGACGCGCGTTTCTTCTCCCCCATCAGAGGCACAGGCGACGGCCAGACCAACCGTGCCTTCCGCATCGAATTCAACCTCTATATCCAGATAAGCGCCCCCGATCTCAAGCATGTGGTCGCCGCCGGTAAGACGGATATCGTTGATCACCGTCGGGCTGTCGCGAAGTTGCTCTAGCTCGGGCACGGGGACCATGTGGAGCTGTCCATTGCGCAGGCTCAGTTCACGCGGGATAGAGTGGCATCCGGCCCAGCCAGCGGCGACATGCGCCTCTTCGCTGCGGCCTTCGCGCAGCCATCCCCAGAGCAAGCGGCGGCCCTGCGCGTCTTCCATCGTGAATGGCGCGTAAAAGTAAGCGTGATCCAGGATTCCGCTGGTCTCCGGCCTAAACTCTTGATCAACATAGTCGCCAATGAAATAGAAGACGGTGAAGGGAATTTTGCGGCCCTTACCGGCCACGATCAGCACCCACTTGTCACCCAAGGGGAAAAAGCTGGGACATTCCCAGACGCAGCCGTCTTTAGCATAGCTGCCAGTCAATAGAGGATGCAGGAATTCCCACCGGATCAGGTCAGCCGAACGATATAGAAAAACCGAACCGCCGACTGGCTTGATGCGCGAAGCCAGCAGCATATACCAAGTATCGCCTTCACGCCATATCATCGGGTCACGCAAATCGGTGGACTGATTGGCTATGGCCGGGATTTCGCTCAAGATCGGGTTGCCGCTGTATTTCTCCCAACTAAGCAAGTCATCCTGACTGGTGGCGATACACTGCGATTGCTGACCATAACCCTTGGGTCCAACACCGGTATAAACGGCCGTCGGCAGACCATCGTTGTCGGCCACACAGCCGGACCAGCAGCCCGTCGCATCAGGTCCCCCTGGGGTGGGGGAGAGCGCAACCGGCAAGTCCACCCAGTGAATCGCGTCCTCGCTCACCGCATGCCCCCAATAAGCGAGACCAAAGCGAGGACTCTCAGGATGATATTGGTAAAATAGGTGATATTTTCCGCCCCATTGGATCACGCCGTTGGGGTCGTTCATCCAACTCGCGGGCCCAATAAAATGGTAGATAGGCCGATGGAAATCCTGCGCCAGGTTGCGACGTTGCTTGGCAAAATCGTGATTAGTTGTCGTCATTACGAGTCTTCCATGTCCTAGATATAGTCTTCAGGAAATGACAGTGACGCTTCCATCAGTAAGGACGCAATTCTAGGGGTTCCCTTAACCTTTTAAGCCGACAGAAGCTATGCCGCCGATGAGCTGCTCCTGGGCGAAGAAGAAGACCAGGATAGGCGGAATCATCATAACAAGGTTGGCCGCCATCAGCAGATTAGTGTTGGGACTGTAACGCGTGGCGAAGTTCGCCAGGCCGATGGCGATGGTGAACTGATTCGTGTTGTTGAGGTAAATGAGCGGCCCCAACAAATCGCCCCAGGAACTGAGGAACATGAAGACTACGACCACTGCCAGCACCGGACGGCACAAAGGCAAAATGATGAATCGAAAGATGCCAAAATAACTGCAGCCATCGATCTTCGCCGCTTCGTCCAGGTCACGCGGGAAAGTGCGCATGTATTGACGTATGAGAAATATGAAGAAGGCGTTGCCGGCAAAAGACGGCACGATCAAGGGCAGATAAGTCCCGTACCAGCCTAATTCAAGGAAGAGCAAAAACTGCGGAATCATCTGTGATTGCCAAGGAATAAGCATGGTGACAATCAAGACGTTAAACAGAAATCCGCTGCCGCGAAAGCGCAGCCGGGCGAAGGCGTAAGCCACCAGCGTACAGGAGATAATCGTGCCAACGACATTCCCTCCAAAAATCATCAATGTATTCAGAGTGAAGCGCAGGAAAGGGCGCACCGGGTCCAACAGCGCGGTTTCGAAGTTCCGCCACTCGAAGTGCTCGGTAGGGAACCAGTGTGGCGGGATGCTAAAGAAAGGAACGCTGTCCGGCTTGAGCGCCGCGGTCAGCATCCAGGAAACCGGAAGCAGCACAAAGCCGCACAGGGCGATGAGAATCGCATAGAGCACGAGTAAGCGCAGGAGTTTGCGCCCGCGGGGGATGACGTCATCGTGCAGCCGCCGCGTAGTAGAAATGTGAGACTGATTCAAAGATGGATTACTTTGCACGTTTACGATTTATCCTCCTCGCTCTCGTAATACACCCAGCGTTCGGAGCTGCGAAACGTGATCAAAATGACAATAGTCGCAATAACGACCAATACCCAGGACAGCGCCGAGGCATAACCAAAACGCCCGTTCTGGAAGCCTTCTTCATAAACATTGAGTAGATAGAATTGGAGCGCGCTCGCGCGAGTTCCGCCTCGTCCAGCCAGCACGTATGCCACATCGAAGACCTGAAAGGCTCCGACCAGACCGGTGATGAGTTGGAAAAAAATGCTTGGCGTCAGCATAGGCACTGTCACGAAGCGAAATTTTTGTGAGGGATTTGCGCCGTCAATGGTTGCGGCTTCATAGAGGTGGGGCGGGATATTCTGTAATCCGGCCAGGTAGATGATGACCCCGCCGCCGACGCCCCACAGGCCCATCAGGATAACCGCCGGAATAGCCCAGTCGCGGCTGGCGAGCCAGCGGGGTGGATTCGCGATGCCTATCGACCCCAAGACTTGATTGATCACGCCGACATCGGGATTCAGCAGGATCGACCACAAGACGGCGACAGCGGTGCCGGCGATGACGGAGGGCATGAACAGCACAGTGCGAAAGAAGTACATGCCGCGTATGCGTTGATTGAGCAGCAGGGCTAGAGAGAGACTGACCACCGTATAGATGGGCAGCGACATGATGACGAACCTGAACGTCACCCGAAGCGAGTTATAAAAGTCGCGATCGGAAAACATCTTCTCGTAATTTTTCAAGCCAACCCAGTTGGGCGGCGTGAGCAAGTTCCAGTCCGTCAAACTGATGAGCAAGGAAGCGATGACCGGACCGATGATGAAGACGACCAAGCCGATAAGCCAGGGCAAAAGGAAGAGGTAGGCGACGCGTTCTTCACGCCGTTCCATCGTTCCCAGCGTCCGCTTACCTTGAATCCGGTCTCTAACGAGAGATGGTTTAACCGCTTGCATAATCTGGAAGTTCTCAACCTGGCGCCGCAGGACAGGGAAATGTCCCACAGCGCCAGTTCTACAACGCAATTGCTAGGATTCGAAACTGTCCCAGGTTTCCCAGAGTTGATCCAGGTCATCCTGGATGAGGGGCGCGATCTCATCAAGCGCCTCTTGCGCCGGGATGCCATCTTCGATCATCAAGCTGTTAATCGCCTCGGCGATCTCCCCATAAGCGCCCCAGACAGTCGGGACGAAAACAGTCGAGCGGCCCAAATTGATGGCTGCCAGCAATTCCTGGCGGCCCTCGCTGCCTTCCGCCCAGTTCATCTCTTCCGCCATGCGCATATTCATCGGCAGCCCGCCGGCCTCGGCGCGCAGCCGGTTGCCTTCCGTCGCCCAGAAGAGAATGAATTGCAGCGCCTCTTTCAGATTGTCGCTGCCACTGAGCGCCATCAACTCGTCCGAACCCGTGTAGACCCAGGCCGGATCACCCTCAGATTCCACCGGCGGCGGCGCAGCGCCCCAATTCACCCCGGCAGCTTCCAGCAGCGGCTGGGCTATCGGGCTGTCAGCCATAGCCATCGCCAGCTGCCCCGATGCCAACATATCATTGGCAGAATTGCCCACCAGGCTCAGGTCAGCCGAAGTCAGGATGCCATCCGTGCCAGCCATATCCGCCACGACCTGATAGAAGTGCGCGGTCGCCTCGTCGTTGACATAGCCCATAACGCTGCGGCCATCATCGCTGAAGTAATTGGCGGCATCCGTCCACCAGGGCATAGGCAGCGTCCCGCCCCAAACACGCTCCGACATATCATCGCTGTACATCGAAAGCTGGGCGACGAGATCGGCATATTCGTCAATCGTGATCGGCTCCGTCGACGAGAGATGCGGCAGGCCAGCGGCATCAAAGACATCCTTGTTGTAGAATATATTGTATCCCGCCGTGAAAGTGCCCAGGCAGTATACCCGCCCGTCCAGCATGCAATTTCTCGACACCGCGCCGGCGTTGTAATCTTCGATATCAACGCCCGCAGACTCCAAGACCTCGTCAATCGGCGCGACCAATCCAGCCCTGATCCAGCGGATGACATAGGGGAAAGCGATATCCGGCGGCTGCCCGGCGAGGAAGGCCGTGTCTACTTTGGTGACATATTCACCTTCCGGCACATCGGTAATCTGGACCTTGATGTTCGGATGCGCGGCTTCGAAAGCCTCGACCACCGAGGGCAAAAAGCCAGTGCCGTCCAGAAACATCCACAGATCAAGCGTAACTTCTTCGTCCTGCGCGACTGCCGTTCCAAGAGAGGAACTCAACAGTATTGCAGTGGTTGCCAACAGGAGAATTCTGGTCAAGCGGTTCATTTCCTTTGTCCTTTCTTGTCATCAAGATACACAGTTAGTCAGTTAGGATTTCTCTAATTGTCTGGCATGTTTTCCTCCTATTCCCCGCATTGAGTCGATGCACGCTCCTTGAGTTGCTATGGCATTTCAGCGCACCATTCTCCGATCCCATCCTTAAGGAAGTCGATATCGCTCTCGGAGCCAAATTCCCCACGCATCAGCGACTCGAACACGGCCACTCGACGGACGCGATGCTGTCGCGCGAGCGCCATAATCTGCTCTCGTTTCAGTCGTACATCGCCCCGGATACGTATCGTCTCGATGATCATATGTTTCCAGTCAGGCTTGATCTGTAGCAGCGTATTGGCTGTTATTGTAATTCATAATCTGGTGATTCACAGCGCTCGCGCTTCGGCACAGACAATGCGACCGTTACCATATTGGTATCTAATTGCCGCCAATCACCAGTAGAAAAGCGTAGCGAAAATGAGCATCGCCACGCTTAAGCATATCTGGAACGACCAGGCGCTATCTTCAACATCAACTAGGTTTTGAACACCGGGCTGTGCTTGTGCGGCTTTCCCATGGCGATTACCCCCCAGCTGACACCCAAGTATACTCTCGCCACTATGTGTCCAGGTTTTCGGGGCCGCTACAGTTGTCATGTCGAAAGAATTTGTCGTCAAGACGGGATCTGGTCTACGGATGCGTTACGACGCCGAGGGGCGAAGGTCGGAAAAGGTAAAATTTTCGCACCGACGTGGGATATGGTGATGGCGTGCAAGCGTGGCGAGATCAGCTGGGCGGAGTATACAGCACAGTATCTGTTGCTGTTGCAGAAATGTTATAAGGCAGAATCAGCGGCTATTTGAGGAGGTTGCCGAAGCGAGCGATGTCGTAGTGTTTTGCTATTGCCAGAATTCGGTCATGGGCGCTAGGCATTGTCATCGGTATCTGTTGGCGAAGCCGTTGGGGTATGTCGTCAAGTACGGCGGGCAGCTGATGAGATCGACGTCACCAGATTCCTATACTTCGCGGACAACGACGGTTCCGGTGAGTGAGGCGCTTCAAAGCTGCGGGCGCAGAGACAACTCCACTATCCTTTGAACATATCCCAGATAGCTGGTTGCGAGTATTCAATAAGTTCTATACGCGGACTGAAGCGCAACTGTTCTTCGTTGCCTTACGGGCACACAGCACCGGTACCCTAGCAGAGAGCTTTACCACGTTGTTCAGACGCATCATCAGCGTCGAACCTTCCGCTGTGAGTTGGTAGGGACTCTGCATCCCCACAAACCATTCGGCTAATTGAACACGCTGCGTGATATCATCGTGTTCCCCGCTGAACTCCCCGTCTCGATCCCAGTCGATCGCGACTGTCCAGCTTGTTGACATCTTTTGCTTCCCTTTCCTATTTTGTCCTCTAGCCGATTTATCCTATTGCCAGTCAGCGAAGCCACTGGGCAAGTCGATTTAGAAATCCGGATTAACCGCTCAAAACTTTGTCTAAACCCCTTTCTACTTGCGGATTCACTGCAAGTCACATTCACGCATGGCCTCGTGCAATACGTCTGCACTAGCATGCATAAGCCACCCTCCCAAATCATTCATACTAAAGCCATCGAATCGTTGTAGCAGGTGATACGTCTCAGCACTCCACACCCGAATGTCACCAAACTGTCCTACAACCGCAAAGCGCGTGCCGTCCGGGTGCCATGCAATCGAGTCTGGAAAACGTGAATATGCGCCATCATGGAATACTCCTCCTGAGAGTTTAGCCAATGATTCGCCTGTAGCTGCGTCAAATACATGAACCTGGCACCCTTCTTGATGCATTACAAAGCGTCGGGAATCCGGTGACCACGATACGGCCAATACGTGTCGGAAATACCCGTCCGTATACTCGTTTTCGACCGGGACGAAGACAGCATCGTTGAACACCTGAGCATCTTCGCCAGTTTTCAGATCAACAAGATACCCTGTTATCGATATGAGCTGTCTCTTACGATTGCAATCCGATGTGCCGATCGAGTGATGGTGGAATGTACTCAGTATTCTGCTTGCGGCGATGTCTACAATATCAATGTCATAGTCAGCTGCATTCCATCGCCTAGCAATGGCGACAGTGTCCTCCGTAAGCCAGCACAAAGCTGTCGTTCTTGCATGAAGTTCATCGAATTCAATGTAAGACAGCTCTTTCCTTGTCAGCGCATCCCAGATTTGAATCGCGCCAATCGCTGGTCCAGACAAGACCATATTGTCTTCTGGATGCCAGAGTATCGCGGGCGCGAGAGACCCTAACTCAATTTCGCTTATGACCTGAAGCTTATTGACGTCTATAATTCGGATGGGACACTCCGTCGAATACTCTGGCAAGCCGACGGCGAGCAAATTACCTGTAGCATTCCAAGCGAGGTACAATGGCGAACCGACAAAATCGGTTTTGGATTGCTCGACATTCTTGAATTCAACATGTCCCAATTCGTTAAACTCATTGTCGAATAACCAGACGCCAGTGATGCTGCCAATCGCTATCGTTTCACCATCCGGATTCCAGTCGATCGCTGTCGCAATTCCTCGATCCTGCGCAGACGTGAAGGGGCTTACCCATATCATGCCAGCGGCCATTAAGCACAACATCAGCCATTTCATTATCCAGCTCCCTTTATCCTGACAGCAACGCAAGAAATACTTTGGGTAGACAAAATTGAGCGGCGTCCGCAAACTTCGTATCTTCCCACTCTACCGCACGGTCAAAACACGGAGCGTTCACGCCGCATACAAAAATGGGCCCGTCCGGATCGTCAAACGTCTCGAAAATTCCAATGGGATCGTCCTCATCGGAGGTTCTGTCCTTCACGGACTCAACTTCGAACCCCTCGCCAGATAGAACCGCCGTCATGAAAAGATCCGCCCACAGCTCAGCCGCAAAGAACTGCTTGGCGACGAAGCCCTCGATTGCGAGATCCAAAACGTTCCGATTCAGGTTGAATGAATATTGGCTCCGCCAGCCTTCATTAACCTCATTAAAGTAATTTCCAGATTCGGCCGCTAAGCGCGAAATCTCTTCTGATGGCTCTGCAGGGTTCGGAACTGTCTCCTCAAGATACGCTGTGAAGCCTTTGCTCCTATCTATGACATATCCAAACTCATGCACAATGGTCGGGATATCGACTGCGCTTCCTAGATACGTCTTTCTTAGCGCTTCCAAATCCGTATTAATGAGTTCGCCTTCGTCGTCATAGTATGGTAGTGGCACAGAACCATACCCTTTGTCATTGGGATCACTTTCTGTTCCGAGTTGAATCTCCAATTGGCCAAACTTGGATTGGCTAAAGTGCTGTTGAAAAGCCTCCAATGCTAAGCTCTCATCGCCATATACCTCCTTTGCAAGGTAGTTGAGTATGTAACCGATGGCTTTTTCTAAGTTGTTTAACTGCACCGCCATATTTGTCCGGTCAGATGCTTCGCCCCATTTAATCTGAAATCCGTACTTATCTTCCAGATGCTCTTCATACCTGACTAGAGACTCATAAGGAACTGTAAAGTCGCTGCCATTTTCACCATCTGAATCCCCGCCCATCGCTACGAGTAAATCGTGCCCCACTCGATCCGCAATCTGCTCTAGATACCTTAGCTCATCCTCATCAAAGTCTGGCGGGAATGCATAAATGCACTCCAAGGCGTCCTGCCGCGATGTAGAATGTTGAAAGCAATGCTGAAATATTAGCGGACGCGTTTCTATGTCTTGCTTTACACGGAGAAATTCAAGATTGCTGAAAGCATGCAAGCGATCAGGGCCTATGCCGTCAACCAATCCACCAGCGCCAAAGTCTTCCTGCACTTCCACAATATCCGGTAGCATGTCTATTTGAGAAGCATCTGTGCTGCCTTGCCTGTCAGAATCCGCACCGGACGCTTGCCCGGTTGATTGCCCGTCTGTCGACCCATAAGTTTCATCCGGCGGATTACTGGAGACTATGTTGACCATCGGAGTAACAGATATCACTTCCGGCTCCGGTTCCGGCCGAGGCTGTGGTATAAGCCACGGGAAAACGAGGTCCTGCTCAGACTCGGCAGACGATTCCTCTGCGTCTTGTTCCGTGCCCCCATTCGATGGCTTACCTCCGAGGAGCTGTTCATAATAGTCCTGCAATCTACTGCGTCGGTTCGCCATCATCTACTCTCCTAAATCATCAACTCAGTCTGTGATCGCGCCTCGTGGATTCGCCCTGTCACAAGCCATCCGCGGGGCGCGGCGCTTACTTCAACAACTCACAATGAATACATGATAGCATATTTGTTCTAGTGTTGTAAATTCTTTGCTGCTCCAGCAACACGGACGGTCGCGGTGCGCTCGCCACTCTGATTGGCCGCCGGATGGATTGATTGCACCCAGCCCGAGAAGTGCCGGCGCGTGGTCGTGCCGTCGTGCGACTCGACCTTCACCGGGCGCAGCGGCGCCAGATTCCCGTATAGCGGGCCGCTGCTGTTCTCCGGCGAGAAGCGCTTGTCCGCATTGTTCAGGGTCAAGTGCAGGTACGCCTCCGATGCTGTGCCCATATAGGGCGCGCGGAATCCGAGAAACCACTGCAGCTCGGTCACATATTCTGTGACTTCGGAGTAAGTGCCGTCCCGGTTCCAATCTACTTCGACTTTCCACTTTGTTGGCATTTTGCCTCCTCCTTTTTGATAGACTATCGATCTCACTCGGGTTGGTGAACAAACAGCATACCGAATCCAGCATAGCTACCCACAAACAGGACACGGCCATCCGGGCTGAACTGCATAACTGTAACCGGGATGCGATTCTGTGCCTTATGAAGTTGCGGAATGTATATTTCTGTGCCGGCCGCCAAATCCCAAGCGCGGTACTGACCGCAATCATCGCCTGTCATGAGCAGGCTACTGTCAAGGCTTATATCGCCTTCTCTAATGATGCACAGGTGCCTACTGCTATAGGGTTCTAATTGCTCGCCATGTGTTAAGCGTCTGTCAAGCAATGACCAGCGGCCTACCGCTGTTCCCGACGAGATCAGCAGGCGAGTATCGTCGTCAGTAAGCTTCAGTATGCCTACCGTGTCATCATGCGTAGGCTTTGGCTCCCACGCCTCCCAAGTGCCTGTATCCCAAACTCGAAGTGTTCCACCACCCGCAGCAGCTAGCAGTTGACCATCGCTCGAAATCGCCAATGCATCGAAAATTTGATCTTCGCCGCCTGACAAGTTGATTTCAGCCACAGATCAACGTTTCAAATCAACATGATATAGCCTTTCTTTATCGACTACTGCCAAGACACTCTCCCCTGAAGGACGAGTCAATAACTCGGTGACTTCTCCGTTGCTCACAGGCAGTTCGAATAGAAACTTCTCACGGAATAGATCCCACACGAGCAGGCTTCCGCCAGTTGTCCCGGTCAGAATCTTGTCAGATGTGATGGTCAAAGATATGAAGGACAGAAAGCATTCGAATGGCTCTGACTGCTCTACATAAACCAAGCTCTTGTTTATCAGTGACCAACGGCTTACAGCTGTTCCATACGAGACCAGCAGATGTGTAGAATCAGCCGCAAATCGAATTACTTCTGTCTCGCCATTCACCAAAGGCTTTGGCTCCCACGCCTCCCAGGTGCCTGTATCCCAGACGCCAAGTGTCCCGCCACCAGCAGCGGCAAACAACCTCCCGTCGCTCGAAAGCGCCACCTTGTCTAGCGCATGATCGTCGGCGCGCGGAAGGCTAATTTCTGTGGCGGACCAGAGCCGAGATTCAATCTGATACAGCTTCGCGTTTTCGGTCACGGCCAGAAGCCATTCGCCATCAGGGTGGACCAGTAGCCTAGAAACCTCTCCATTGCTCACGGGCAGTACCATTTGATCCTCTTGTCGCGAATGATCCCATACATAGAGGCCCTCACGATATCGAATGAAATGGAGTGTATCCCAGACATTGCGAGAGGACGGATAGCACTCGAGCGGTTTTGCCGATGTTGGGAATCCGTAATCAGGGCCATCGGCGCTATCCCAACTGAGCATTCCTACAATCGATGGCTTGGTCTTCGAATCAAACAGGTCCACAAGAATTGGTTCAGTTTCGTGCCAAATCCCGTCGAGATAATGCGGACCTTCCCGGCCGAGCATGTCATGCACAAGATGGATGTTGTCGACAGAGAATGTTGAACCCGGAAAGCAGGTCCAATCCTCACGTGGATCGCAGAATTCTTCATCTCCATGCGCAAAACTGACGCTGCAAGTAAGCAGAACCGCAAGTGTGATTACTGTTTTACGAATCATTCCCAACACCTTCGTCAAAATGCCTCACCAGATCAAAGAAGAACTCCTCGCCGCTTGCGCGTGAGAAATCGCCGTCAAAGTCCGACCACACCTCTTCTGGAGGAGTAGGAACGTCGCCCGGAATAGCTGACATATCCAAAAGGAACCTGGCCATCCAGCGTTTTGTTCCATTCCAATTGATCGCAACCCAAGGCTGATCGGGTATGTCACCAATCGGTCCCTTATCTTGACCAATCACTGCGACCTCATCCCCTGCCGTCAATTCATCGACCACCGTGGTATTCCCACCGGCTGTCGAGGGCACTGTCCGGATAACCGCTTCATCATACCTGTCGCGTACCCTGGCCATTCCAACGAAACCCGGTACCCTATTATGCTCGAGGAAGACCGGTAGGTTGCTAATATCCCTGCGTGCATTATGCACTATTGCGTTTCGGAGCCAGGCTGTCATGTTCTCATCCATAAACGCTCGCCAGTTCTCGCCAGCAGGGTCATCAGTAAATCCGATTTCTCCGCCGGTGATCCGGTAGAAGACCCAATTCAGGAAACCATGGCGATGACATCGTCACTGAGCGGACTGTCTGGGTCAACTGGTTTCTATGCTTCCGCGAGCCTTTTGAGGACATCGCTAGAAATTTAGTGCTGAATTTGGTATTGGACAACCGCGACCGCCGCTTTTCGCCGGAGAATGAGGATGCGGCGAATCCTCTGGCGAATGCATGGGCTTGTGTCGCTGACAAATTAAAGCAATTTGCGATACGAGAACAATGGTGGTCAACTGTTCAAGATAAAACGGGATGGCACGGGATTGCAACAGTTAACAGACTTGGATTGCAGCATATCCGAAATTAGCTGGTCACCCAAATAGACGAAGGAGGATACGCCTGATTCACCAGCAGCCATAGATGTTCATCATTCCGAATAACGGATCATAAAGGAGCAAAAAGCAATGACAACAAGATGGATCATCGGCATAGACTGGGATCGAGACGGCAACTACACGGACGAGACGGCTCGCGTCTTGTCCGCCAAGTGGACGCTCGGTTTCCAGCAGGCGTATAGGGATGTGGGCAATGACGCGCAGCTTCGCCTCATCCTGCGCAACGAGGACAGGCGCTTCACGCCGGAGAACAGCGCTGGTCCGCTGAGTGGTAAGCTGGCGCCGCTGCGCCCAGTGAAGGTCGAATCGAATGATGGGACGACCACCCGCCGCCACTTTTCCGGCTGGGTGCAATCGATCCATCCGGCGGCCAATCAGAATGGCGAGCGCACCGCGACTATCCGTGTTGCCGGCGCAGCAAAGCAGTTGCAATACTAGAACAAATATACTATCATGTATTCAATGTGAGTTATTGAAGTAAGCGCCGCGCCGCGCGGATGGCTTGTGACAGGGCAGGCTGCGCGTCCCCCTTATTCACAGACTGAGTTGATGATTAGCGAGGTGGAGAGATGTCGTTACGTCCAGAGATGACACCGATTGATGGAACTCCTAGCGGCGGTAGGCCGACCAGGCCAAAGCCCAAACCAGCGCCGCCACCAC
>JAPOYU010000136.1 GCA_026706395.1 Chloroflexota bacterium | reverse complement strand
CAGGCGGCGGCTTCCAACAATGCCGCCCGTGATTTCGTCGTTGAAAACCTGGCGCCGCTTTTGCCAAATCCGCCAACGGTCGTGCAAGGACCGATGGATACGCGCAACTTCGCCCCGGCTGATGACATGATGATGATCGATGACGTGACTTCGCTCTATGCCAGCCTGCGCGTCTATGTCGAGGTCGATTTGACGCAGCGCGCGCATACCACCGCGCTCGTCAACAGTATTTTCATTCCGCTTCAACAGGAGACGGAAGGCTTTTGGGGCTACGTCCGCATGCACGATGGCGACAGCCGCACGGCAGCGCTGAGCATCTATGACAGCGAGGCCAACGCCCTGGCAGCCAACGAATTGGCGGCGGAATTTGTGGCCGAACATCTTACGGATCGCCCCGATCAGGTCCCGCTGCGGGTCAGCGGCCGCCTCGGCATCGCCGCGCTGGCGGACCGCAATGACGGCGCCAATTTGATCGCCGACACAGAGATGGACCAGCCAGTCTTCGCCAGCGTCCGCGTCTATGATGGCGTCGATCCGGCCGGTTATGATACCTATATTCGCCTGCTGAATGAAGGCTTCTTGCCCATTCTCCGCGAGAGCGAAGGCTTTGTCGGCTACTATCAGCTGATGGTGGGTGAAAGACATGCGTCAGTCAGCCTGTTTGAAACAGAGGCACAGGCTCAGGCATCCAGAGAAACAGCGCGGGTCTTCATCGCCGAACACGTGGCGCCGCTGATGCCCAATGCGCCGATGATCGTCGAGGGATTGGTTGAGGTGAGCCACGCCGATACGATGATGATGACTGATGACATGAGCTCGCTTCACGCGCTATTGGCGATCTACGACGGATTCGACATGGCGCATCTGGATGAGACGGTGACATTGGTCGAGTCCGTCTATTTGCCAGACTTGCGCGAGGCGGGCGGTCTCTTCGCTTACTACGGGATCAGCGATGGCGTTGACACGGCGGTGGCGCTGCGGATCATGGATTCGGAGGAGAGTTTGCAGCGAGGCTCCGATATCGCGGCTGATTTCGTGGCGGAGTACCTGGCGGATTGGCTGCCGGAAGATCCGCTGCAGGTCAGCGGACCTCTCGCTGTGGCGGCGTTGGCCGAGATTGACATGGGCGCGAACCTGATAGACGGCATGATGGATGACAGCGTATTCGCCAGCGTCCGCCTTTACGACGGCATCAACCCGGCCGACCAAGCTGAGATCGCGCGCCTGACCATTGAAGGCTTCTTGCCGAACATCCGCGAAAGTGACGGCTTCGTCGGCTATTTCTTCCTGCCGGCAGGGGACGGGCTTGCGACGGTCAGCCTGTTCGATTCGGCCGAGCAAGCCACGGTATCCAATGACGCGGCACGTGAATTCATCGGCGAAAACGTAGCGCCCCTATTTCCGAACGCGCCCAGGATCTTTGAAGGACCCTTGGCAATGAACTACGTCCCCGCGCTGCTGGACACAGATGACAATGGTCAAGCTGGCGAGCTATACGCCAGCGTTCGCTTCTACGAAGGTTTCGACCTGGCGCATTTTGATGAAGCGAATGACCTGGCCATAGCGCACCTGCTGCCGGCGCTGCAAGAGTTAGGCGGTTTATTTGCCCAATTCGCATTCAATGACGGCGAGGACACGGTTGTAGGAATCAGTATCTTCGAGAGCGAAGAAGCGGCTTTGGCGGCGAACGACCTCGGCAAAGCCTTCACCATTGAATACGTCGCCGATTGGGCGCCGAACCCGCCGACCGGTGTTGCCGGCAAGCTGGCAATAGCGGCGCTGGCGGAGATCAGCATGGGCGAAAATCTGGTTGGGGCGATGATGGAGAGGTAGTTGCGCCGCGTATTCGGCTCCGAATTGAAATTGAATAGAGCGTGCCAAGCGGCGCGCTCTCTCATTAGCGATGTTTCACAGCTATTCATCTGTGTCGCGAGATTTGGCAAAGAAGCCTGTCAAGATGTCGGTATTCGGCTTGTAGCCTCCAGCAGCCCTCTGAACCAATCCCATATCCATTAGAACTCTTAGATCGTTTCGGATGGTCTGATCGCTTTCATCAGAGTAGGCCACTGCTACAGCTGGAGATAGGCTTCGAATGTCGCGAAAACGCACTGGCTGCTGGAACTCTGGATGCGTCAAATCTAACGCCAGCCTCCGGCGGCGGCGCTGTGCGTTGCTCAGTTTTTCAGGAAAATTCGAGTAAATGTAATCGTGCCAAATCACAGTAATCTGTGAACTGTATATGTACAGCGATTGTTCATGAAGATCATGTCTATAGCATTCTAATGCCCACTCAACAAAGCTCTGAATGTCCGCGTCGGGTGAGTACGCGCCATCCAAATAATCACCGTGAGAATCTTGCAGTAATTCAACATACCTCGATCGTCGCCGATTGTACACGTTACTGAATAGGTGTGCCGCGAAGTCCGGCACACCCGCAGCAAATGCAAGTCTGAATTCAATGAGACGTGCCATGCGACCGTTACCATCACAATACGGATGTATCCAGGCAAAATAGATGTGCGCAATTATTGCCCTTACAATCTGCCAAGATAAGTCGTATCGTTCCAAACCTTCAGGTATAGATGCATCCTCGTTAAGCCATTCACAGAGTTCGGCCATCAATACACGGCATTCATTTGCTGGCGGACCTAGATAACGTCCGACAGTTACTGAGTGTCTGCGCAATTCGCCTATCTCGGCCTCACTGCAATTGGGAGTCCCTGTGTTGGTAATAAGTTGCCGATGAAAGCCGTTCAGAAGCGCTAGTGAGTAGGGAGCACTGTCGCCCTCCAATACATCTTGAACAATCGCGTTCAAGGTGTCGATAACATTGCGGACTTCCTGCTCGTCGTAATTCTTTGAATGCGATGATGAGTCGAGATCTTCAATAATTCGCAATACCTCATCTTCCGACAGAGTATTGCCCTCGATTGCAGTTGTGCTGTGGACTGCTCGAGCGAAATACAGTATTTTCAATCTATGTTGCTCCTGAGGCGAAATTGGAATCTTAGCGATCTGATTTAACTCAGCCTGTATCTCGCCTAAAAGCATCAGGAGCGATGGCGTCAACTTTATATCATAGGGAGGAAAACGTATGAATTCATGTGAGCCCATCTTAGAAATACCTTACACATATACTCAGATAGAATGCACAATAGTCTACCATAGAATAATACAATAAATGTTGCAGAAATTTTAGTCCTTTTATTGATCGAATTATTGTCAATCATAGTATAATGTACTGGAATCATAGGGTAATTGGCGAAAAAATTCACCGGATTTCCCAATATCTAAATGCTTATTTTACTCAAAAGTTATTGCCATTTTATTGGTTATTCTTTGCCACAGATTATACGCCCCGTTTGCAAGGTAACTTGCGGAGAATCTCAGTCCGCCTGTGAGAATCGCGAAGAGGCAACTGTCACTGCTTGTCCATTTGTTTATACTGACAATTATCAAACTGTCACACAAAAGCGTTCAGACCAGTTAACTCCCGCCCGACAAGGAGCAGGTTGATCTCGTTCGTGCCTTCGTAGGTGTAGATGATCTCGGCATCGAGCATGAGGCGGGCGATGTGGTTGTCGATGACGATGCCGTTGCCGCCCAGGCATTCCCGCGCCAACTGCGTGACGTAACGCGCCTTGCGGGCATTATTGTACTTCGCCATAGAGGCGGTGCCTTCGCTGAGCAAGCCACGGCTGATGAGATGCGAGAGCTGCAGGCAGAGCGTCTGCATCAGGGTGACTTCGGTCGCCATGTCGACGAGCTTTTGCTGGATCAACTGGAAGCCGGCGATCGGCTTGCCAAATTGTTCGCGCGCCTTGGTGTATTTCAGCGCCAGTTCGAAAGCGCCGGCGGCAACACCGGCCGCTTCCCAGGCGACGCCGTAACGTCCGGCGCCGAGCACGCGCGCCATATCACGAAAGCGATTGACGTAAGCCAGGCGGTTTTTGGCGGGTACGTAGACATTATCCAGTGTGATATCGGCGTTGAGCACGGCGCGCTTGCCAACCTTGCCCCAAATGTCGTTGATGGCGACGCCGTCGGTCTGGTTCGGAGCCTCAATGACGTAACCGCCGAATTCGCCGCTGACTTCGTCGCGCGCCCAAATGATGAGGACATCGGCAATTGAGGCGTTGCCGATCCAGCGCTTGGCGCCGTTCAGAATGTAGCCGTCGCCGTCTTTGCGGACGCGGGTCTTCACTTGGGCGGCGTTGGAGCCGACTTCGGGCTCAGTCAGGGCGAAAGCGCCGATCTTCTCCAGCTTGACCATCGCAGGCAGCCAGCGCGCCTTCTGCTCTTCGTCGCCGAGCATGCCAATCGAGCCCATTGCCAGGCCGGAGTGTACGCCATAGAAGGTGCTGATGCTGCCGTCGCCCTTGCCCAGCTCGTACATCACCAGACCCATTTCAACGAAATCCAGGCCGGCGGCGCCATGTTCAAAGAGGGGACCGCCGATTATTGGCAGGTCGGCCATTTGGCGCGCGATCTCCCAAGGGAATTCGGCTCGTTCCCAGTAAGGGTTGATCTTTGGCAGCACCTCAATATCGACGAATTCGCGGATTTCAGCCCGCAGCGCCTTCTGCTGGTCACTGAAGTGCATGTCGCAACTGTAAAAGTCGAATCCGGTGAAGAGGGTTTCGCGTTGGTTATCCATGGCAGTCAGCGCCTCAGTATAATCTAATCACCATTCGATTAAGCATAGCATTGTAGCGTTGGGGAATCAATTCGCGGGCAGGCGGAGAGTCGCCGTTAATCGCACGATTGAACCTCCAGAACTGACTAGGGTTTCGTCAGACAATAGGCGTCGATTTTAGGATCATCCGGCGACTGCTGAAGATCGTAGATGGCCACGTAGGGTCCCGGGCGCTGCAGTTGCCATGATTGCGCCCAAGCCTGATAGAACATGTCGTCCGGCAATTCGGCGACTGGGCTATCATACGCCGGGCATATCGTATGGAGGAGGCGTCCCTCGGCTTTGGCATAGTTGACCATTTCATCGGCTTCGGCTCGCGCAACCTGGCTGCGAACCAGCAGATAGCGGATACCTGCGCGCTCAATGAAGGCGTCGCGGGCGTCAGCGCTTCCGTCCAAGCTCTGCCAATACATCTTATTGAAGATATCGAAACGCGGAGAGGGGACCTCATTCTGTTCTGCCAGCCATTGCCACTGCGTGCCGATAGAGCCGGGGAAGTCCGCGTTTTGCCGGTTTATCGCGTCGTTGGTCGGCAGCAAAGTCGTCAACTGAAAATTGAGCAAGAGTGTTTCCCCTGGTGAGATGTTCTCATTGATCCATTCCACGGCGAGCGTTCGAGTATCGGGCTGTGCCGATACCCATACAAGACGAGCGGATGTCGCTGCCAAAGGCAAGATGATCAGCATAAACACAAGTGGCCTGACAGCGCGCAGCTTGTAGCCCGTCTTGGCGTCAAACCAATGGAACAGATCTTCAGCGAGGTAGGCGCTGGCAAAAATCATAAATGGCAGGAGAACGGCGGTAATCCGCGGGAAGGCGCCTTCGAAGAGGCTCCAAATGACCAGGTTCAGCAGCGGGAAGGGCAATACAACAAGCAAGAGCCGCAAACGTCCGCGCAGCGCGATTACAAAGTATGGCAGTGCAACAGGCAGAAGCAGCGTGAGGATTGGTTGGTAGGTTGTCAGCCGCGAGACAAATTGCGGAATGTTTGCCAGGTTAAACATCGCCAGGGAGAAGTAGTGTGACTCGGCGCCGAGCCGAAATGCGCTGGAGGAGTTCCTCAGGTATGCCAGAATGACGCCGCCGTATTCACTGACAATGTCGGGGTACAAAAAGATGCACAGTAGGACAAAGAGCGACAGGCTTCCTAACGTTGAGATTCTCAGCAATTCAGACCAATGGTATCGGCCGTCGTGAAAAGGCCTTACAGCGAGCGCCAGCAAAAAAGGAAGGGTGATCAGGACGCCGCTCTGCAAAGTGCCGACGGTCAAGGCGCTCGTCACAGTTGCGGCGAGGAGCATACGCCAGCCACCGACGCGTTCCGCTGTCAGCGCCAGAAGCAGCAGCGTGACAAATGCTATGGTGGCATAGGGAACATGCGGGCGCGGCTGCTGCCCGAATTGCGCCAGCAACAGGCTAAAGGCAGCGTATCCCGCAGCCAGCCAACCACAATGCGAGCGGTTCAGACTGCGCTGGGCGAAGAAAATAGCTGGCACCAATATGACTGAGATGAGGTTGAAAGCCCACACAGCGATCAGATAGATGGCTTCGCGGTTGGCGAACAGAAAATCACGGAAGGCCGAAACCGACCCGAAGGCGCCAAGGATCTGACCCAATATATAAGTAAGGCCATAGACGCCAGTGAGGTATAAAGTAAGCGTCAAGGGATATTTGCCGCCGCCAGCTTCTGTCTGATGTTGATGTCCCAGCAAGTTCTGACCGAATTCCAGCGACTGCCGGACGAGTTGGGTGTCCTGGGCATAAATCGCCGACGATTGCGCACCAATGACACGGAATCCATAAGCTATGACTGTCAAGAGCAGCAATACTGTCGCAGATATGTTTCGCAGCCGCACTGGGCATGGCTCCCGGAATCTGTAATTGGGCATCAGTATATCAGATTGGCTGACCACACTCGTCAGGACCCAAGTGTGAAGGTACGATAGCCGTAATAGATTGCGTCTATAATAAATCGCCCGCCTGGATATTCCGCCCAGACACGAGAAGGCTCATTTATGTCAGCGCTGCTTGTCCTGCGGAATCATTTCGGTTCTTTTCGCCTGGTTGCGCTGCAACTGTTCAGCACTGCCGGCTTGGGCATGGTCTACCCGTATATCAATCTTTATCTCACCGAGATCGAGTTCACGGGCGCCTTGATCGGCGATTTGGTTAAGCAGCGGTGTGAGCGCCAGCGAGAGAATCGCGCCGAC
>JAPOYU010000095.1:26787-48969 GCA_026706395.1 Chloroflexota bacterium | reverse complement strand
ACAGACCACAAGCCCTGAAAGCGCTATCGATGGATTTCACGATTCCCCGTCATGTTGAGGCGATCACGCATCGCCTCCGCCAATTCGTCGATGACGAAGTCATTCCGCTGGAAACCGAACTGCTGCGTACCGGCGCCGATCTGAGCGTCGAGATGCTGCAAGATTTGCGCGCCAGGGCGAAAGCGGCGGGGCTCTGGGCGCCGACAATGCCGGTAGAATGGGGCGGCATGGGGTTGAATATCCAGGAGATCGCCCCCGTCTTCGAAGCGGCCGGGCGCAGCCTGCTTGGTCCAATGGCCATCCACTGCGCGGCGCCGGACGAAGGCAATATGCACCTGCTGCATAATTGGGCGAACGAAGAGCAGACCGAGCGCTATTTGGTCCCGCTGGCAAAGGGCGAGACTTTCTCCGCCTTTTCGATGACCGAGCCGCCGCCGGGCGCCGGCAGCGACCCGCGGATGATCCGCAGTCGCGCGGCCCGAGACGGCGACGACTGGGTCATCAATGGGCACAAGTGGCTGACGACCTATGGCGAGATCGCCGATTTCTTCATCATCATGGCGGTGACGAATCCAGATGCGCATCCCTACCAGGGCACGACGCAATTCCTGGCCCCGCGCGATACGCCCGGAATCAAGATCCTTCGCGATGTGCCAGTGATGGGCGCCAAAGACTTCGGCGGCCATGTCGAGATTCTGTATGAAGACCTTCGTCTGCCGGATAGCGCGATACTGGGCGGAGAAGGAAACGGCTTCATGCTGGCGCAATCGCGGCTGGGACCAGCGCGTTTGACCCATTGCATGCGCTGGACCGGCATCGCGCAGCGGGCGCTGGAAATCGCGACCGAGTATGCCAGCGAGCGCGAGGCCTTCGGCGGGACGCTGACTAGCCATCAGTCAGTTCAATGGATGTTGGCTGATTCGGAGATGGAGCTGAAGATGGGCCGGCTGCTGATTTACGAGGCGGCTTGGCGGCTGGCGCAGGGCGAGCAGGCCCGCGTCGAGACGTCAATCGCCAAAGTGCAGGTGGCGGAGATCGTCAGCCGCGTTTTGGACCGCTGCGTGCAGATCTGTGGCGGACGAGGCATTTCGCGCGACTTGCCGCTGTCCACCTGGTACGAGAAGGCGCGAGCCTTTCGCATTTACGATGGCGCGTCTGAAGTGCATCGAATGGTGGTGGCGCGCGATGTCATCAAGCGATATGGGGTGTAACCTCAAAGAGCATGGCGTCAAAGCCCCGAGAGGCCACAGCGGAGTATGTACAAAGTCTTCATCAGCCACAGCAACGAAGACAACAGCGAGACCCAAGGCATAGCGGAAGCACTACGGCGCGCCGGCCACGGCGTTTGGGTTGATTTCGAGAATATCCGTGGCGGCGATGCCTGGCTCTGCGAGATTCAGGCGGGAATCGAGCACTGCGACGCGGTTGTCGTCGTGCTTTCGGCGGCGAGCCGGCGATCGAGCTGGGTCGAGCGCGAATGCCTTTACGCCTTTCAGCTAAAGAAACCGATGCTGACGGCAGTGATCGCAGATCTGCTGATACCTTTGTATCTGATCAACATCCAGAATTGCGACCTGCGCGAGTGGAAGTCGGGTATAGCGAAGCTGCTGAATACGCTATCAGCCTTAAAAGCACAAGGCCACATGGTGGATCTGTTCCTGCCCGATGCTGTTTCTCGCCAGCCGGTGGAAGCCAACTTCTTTGCTTATGTTGAGCAGTTGCCGGGCGGCGATATCGCGTCGCTGATGGCGCGGGATCTTTTCGACTGGGCGCGACAGTTTGCCGATGAGTTGACATTCGGCGGCGAACTCAGCCCCGGTTTTCATGCCCGCGTCCTGGCAAATGGCAAACTGGTGACGGCGCTCTCCGTCTGGGCCTACCGGCGGAAACCATCGGCGCAGATTCCGCTCGATTACCTGTCGGCGCAGGCGCCATTTGTCAAGCGCGCTGAGCGGCGCAGGATCTTGACAAAGCTGAATCGAATCCTGCCGAGGCGAGCGCGGATCTCAGCTGACAAGGTGGACCGGCGACCGACGTTTCCACTTCAGCATTTGAGCGATGCCCAGCGGCTTGAGGACTTCAAGGAACTGATAAGCGAGATAGCGTCGGCGCTGCGAGTTGGGCCTTGAACACGATCAGGCTATGGCTTCCTCCAGGTGCTCAAGGCGCAGTCGGCGGTCATAATACTTCTCGGCGGAATCGGCCATGCTGCGTATCGTCTGCACATTGAGGAAGGCGTTGGCGACGGCGCCGGCCACCGGCAGAAAACCAACGATCATGCGGGCGGGGATGCGAGTACCGATGCGCGATGCCAGCTTGTAAGCCAGTCGCCGGCTGATCTTGCGGCCAAGCGGTCGCGTCAGCATCACTTCGATGTTGCGATGTTCGACGTGTTCTTTGCCGGACGCGAGTATTTCCGCCGCTGACTCTTTGCCTCGCATCGATTCCAGGACCGCGCCGCCTCGTTCATCGCCGGCGACCAGGTTTTCCGCCAGTTTCTGCAAGATGTGATAGGTGCGCAGCGTGGTCGCATCGGTTGGCGCGGTTAGCAGGGCGGGCATGGCCGCTTGCCCCTCGGCGGAAAGCGCCCATTCCAGCGCCTCCAACGAAATCGCCAAGTGCTCCAGCAGGCTGGCGTCGAAATCGCCTTCGTTCGCCCAGAGCGCCAGAACATTGCGCAGGTCCGAGTAGGCTTCGGTTTCGATGACGTAGGCGCCCTTGAGCGCGCCGATGCCCCAGCTGATGTAGCCCATTTTGTGCAGCAAATAACTGACGCCGGTGGGGATGGTGAAGGCGTGCAGGCCGGGCACAACCATTTCCGCCCCGCCGATGAAGGCCAGCTTGGTCGTCTCCTGCTTGATCCACTGCGCAGCGGACCGGCAGTCCACCGCCGCTGCCACGGCTCGCTGCGGATTGCCCGCCAGCTCGTCCATGCCCATCACGATAGCTTCCGCTAAGGTATCTTCCAGTCCCATTGTCGCTTCCTGCGATGCGTGAGGTCTCTCATCAATTCTATACGCGGGCGCGCCGATTCTGTTGCTCCCCAAAGCGCATTATGGCGCGCGATCATCAAGTGCGGCTCGCCAGACCTCAAGATTATCGATCGCTAGGGTCAGTCGCTTGCCTTCGTAGTTCATAACGCCCGCCAGCCCTACTGCGCCAGTAGACGCGCGCCTGTCACGCGCTTCGACGACGAAGTGATCGTTAACCCAGAGCGCCAGGTATTCTCCGATGCAAACGGCTCGAAGGCGGTTGCGGGCACCGCTGCGTTTGACATGCGCCGAAGGTTGAGCCGCTACAACTTGTTCCAGCGAACGGCCGTTGCTCCAGCGGATGCTGGCGTAGCCATCGCCGCTGATCAGAAAATAATAGCCGCGCCCGGTGTTGGTCGGATCGAGACGGCAGGCTAAACCAAAGGCGTTGTGGTCGTAGGACGAGGTCTGTTTCAGGTCGGCCTCCAGCACGACATCGTCAAGCTGTGTTTCGCCCTGCGTCCATACATACTGGCGCCCGAGAATATCGATCAGGAATGCGCCATTCCGCACGCCGAGGAAGACGCCAGCGCCCTCGTAGCCGCGCCAGGCGCCTTGCGATTCAAAGCCATCGTGAATCGCAAGTTCGATATAGCGATAGCCCTGGGAGGGCGAGCGTCGGGAAGCAGTGAACTCGGCACAGGCGGAAGCGGAGGCAAGAACGACAATAACGCAAACTAGCAGCAGGCGCATAGCGAAGCACAGATAACGGATTCCCCACAGTTTAGCGGAATCAGCGCGCCATTTGTAGCTGATGCTTGTGGCGAGGCGGCGCTTCAAGTCGAGAAGCGAAGTTTGATATGGGCCTGCTTGAGGTGTATAATGACGGGCAGACAGATTGCGAGTAAGGCGGACCGACACAATGATTGAAATGATCGTGGACCGTGTTCAAGTCAGTTTGATGTCCCAGCATCGACTGGTCGTCTTGCGAGACATCCATGAGGAGCTTTATTTGCCCATCTGGATCGGTCAGTTCGAGTCCGAGGCGATCACGCTTGAGTTGCAAGAGGTTGACCGCGAGCGCCCGCTGACGCACGACTTGCTCAAATCCACCATTAAGCAGATGGGCGGCGAGGTGCGCTACATCCTCATCAACAATCTTAGCAAGGACGTGTTCTTCGCGTTGATAGTCATTGATGCCGATGGCGAGACGATTGAGATTGACGCGCGGCCCAGCGATGCCATCGCCCTGGCGGTGCGCTTGCGCGCGCCGATTTATGTAGAAAAGGCGGTGATGGACCATGCCGGCATCCGCCCAGACCGGAATGTAGAGCCGGAAATCCTCGGTTTGCCGGACGATATGCACGAGCCCGGCGATGGAGGCGAGCGCGTCGACGAAAGCAAACTCAGCGCCTTCGCTGACTTTGTCGATACGCTGAATCTGGAAGACCTCGAAGACGAAGAATGATTCTCAGCCCGATTGGCTGAACATATGAACAACTTGATACAATTGCGCGGTCAGGCAAATTGATGCCCGACTGCGTTACAGTTTCGGAAGCCCGGAAATGGATGTTCAAGCGGCGCCTTCTCAAATCCAACTTCCCATGAGCCTGGAGGCGGAAGAGGCGGTTCTGGGCGCTATTTTGCTCGAGCCCAAAGCCTATCTAAGCGTCGCCTCCTTCCTCAGCGGCGAAGACTTCTTTCTCAAACGCCACGAATTCATCTGGACGGCCTTCAGTCGCTTGCAGGAGCGCAATGACGCCATTGATTATGTGACGCTCTCGCAGGAACTGGAGGCGATGGGCGTACTGAATGAGATCGGCGGGCAAGCCTATCTGACCAGCCTGGTCAACAATACGCCGACGGCGGTTCACGCCGAAGTGTACGGTGAGATGGTGTCGCGGACGTCGACGCGGCGCAAGATGTTGAAGGCGGCCGACGAGATTCGCCTGACTGCGCTTGACGAGGATTTGCCGATCGACAAGGTCATCAGTGAGGCTGAGGAAAAGCTGTTCGCCGTCAGCGACGGTCAACTGAAACGCGAATTCGTGCCAATTTGGGAAGCGGTCAGCGAGTATTACGATGAGATCGAGAAGCTGCTGGAATTGGGCTCCGGGACGGTTGGCATCCCAACCGGCTTCAAAGCGTTGGACGGTCTGCTCAGCGGCTTCCAGAAGTCGGACCTGGTTGTGTTTGCCGGGCGCCCGGGTATGGGCAAGACAAGCTGGATCCTGACGGTGGCGTTGAACGCGGCGCGCTTGGGCTCGCGGGTGGCGATATTCACGATGGAAATGGGCGTAGAGCAGATGGTGCAACGCCTGCTTTCCATGGAGACCGGGATCCGAATCACGCAGTTGCGCACAGCCGACATTAGCCCGCGAGAGCAGACGCGGCTCACCGAAGCGATCGGGCGCGTCTCTGCATTGCCGCTCTTCATTGACGATACGCCGTCCATCACCCCGACCGAGATGCGCACGAAATGCCGCCGTTTGCAGCACGAATACGGACTGGACATTGTCATGGTGGACTACATGCAGTTGATGTCCGCCGGCACAGCCTACGAGAACAATCGCGTTCAGGAAATCAGCTATATCAGCCGTTCACTCAAGGAGTTGGCACGGGAACTCAATGTCTGTGTGCTTTCCACGGCGCAACTGTCGCGCGCGGTAGAACAGCGGCAGGAGAAGCGGCCGCAACTTTCCGACTTGCGGGAGAGCGGCACCATCGAGCAAGATGCCGACGCCGTAATGTTCCTCTACCGGGATGAAGTTTATAATCCCGATACAACGGAATTCCCCAACCAAGCCGAGATACTGCTTTCCAAACACCGGCACGGTCCGACGGGCACGGTGCATCTCTATTTTGAAAAGTCCTACACAAAATTCACCGACCTCAAAATGCAGCGGCTGGACCTGAGCAACCTCGAATGAGTGACATAGGCAGCGCGGCCTGGCGCCATAATTTCGACTCGGACGAAGCCATCACGCTGCCGGCTGACTTTTTGACGCGTCTGCTGCCGGAGATCGATGACCTGGCGGAGTTGAAGGTGACGGTCTTCTTCCTGGCGGCGCTGCGGCAGAAGGAAGGCAAGTATCGCTATATGCGCGCTGAGGAGTTTCGCGCCGATGCCGATCTGATGCGCGGCTTGGCAACCGTCGACCGGTCCAGCTCGCCGGCTCAGAACCTTGAGGATGCCCTGCGGAAGGCGCTGGCGCGTGGCACGCTGTTGCGCGCCGAGATTGATTTAGACGACGAGACATGTCAGCTCTATTTCCGAAATGATCAAGCCGGCCGGGATGCGCAGCGGCGGGTTGAAGCGGGAGAATGGCGCCCCGCGTATGCCGATGAGATCGAAATCTTGCCGCCGAGGCCGACGCTGTTTGGCTTGTACGAGGAGAATATAGGTATCCTAACGCCGATGATTGCCGAGGCGATCAAGGCGGCGCAGGCGGAGTATCCACACGAGTGGATAGAGGATGCGATGCGTTACGCGGTGGAACGCAATGCGCGAAATTGGCGTTATATCCAGCGCGTGCTACAAGGCTGGCAGCAGGAAGGACGCAGCCGTGAAACAAGTGGGAGACATCATGGAGGGCCCCGAAAATACACAACCGGAAAACGGAAGAACTTTATCAAATCCTGAGACGGAACCTGTCGAAGCGATTCCGTTCGGGTTCATCTGTATTGATCCGGAAAATAGCAAATTGCCGTGTCCAATTTGCGATGGCAAGGGCGTGATTACCTTGGAAGTGCCGATTACGGACGCGCGGTTCGGCAAGTTTCAACGTTGTCCCAATAACCCGGTTCAGCGAGACCATGAATGGCACGAGCGGTTGCGACGGTATGGGCAGCTAAGCGCCTATCAAGACAAGACTTTCGACAGTTACCGCACAGACATGGTTGGTGGCAGTTATACGCAGAATGTCTGCAACTCTCTTGCCGAGGCGAAACAGGCGGCAAAGGACTATGCGGCGAAGCCACAGGGCTGGATGGTTTTTGAAGGGTCAATCGGCTGCGGGAAGACGCATCTGGCGGTCGCCATTGCCAACACAAGACTGGAACGTTTTGGCCAACAGGTCGTATTTGTCACCGCTCCTGACTTGCTGGATTTCTTAAGAATGAGTTTCAATGCCAGCGGCGAATCATCTTATGACGTCTATTTCGAGCGAATACGCAACGTGTCGTTACTGGTACTGGACGATTTGGGTGTGGAGAATCCCAGCGCTTGGGCAAAAGAGAAACTCTTCCAACTACTGAACTACCGGCATGTTAACGAATTGTCTACGGTCATTACCACCAACACCCCATTCGATGAATTGGATCCGTGGCTGAGCAGTCGAATAATGGATCGCAAGATCGTCAGTCACGTGAAGATCAACGCGCCCGACTACCGGCGGACGCGGCATTCACAAGGGCTGGGTGAACGCTTCAGCAACTTGCAGCTTTACAGAGAGATGCGCTTTGACAACTTTTCATGCCAGAGCCAGTTTCGAAGTGAATCCACAAGTTTGCGCCGGGTTCTGAACGCCTCAAAACAATGGTCGGCAGAGCCAAGGAACTGGCTATGTATCCTGGGCGATTTCGGCAGTGGCAAAACGCATCTGGCAGCCTCTATCGCCAACGACCTACACGAAAGCGGAAAAGATGTCATGTTTACCACAGTACCGGACTTGCTCGACTACTTACGCGTGGCATTTGACCCACAATCGCGGTCGCGCTTTGACAAACGCTTTCACAGTATCGTCAACATTCCCGTCCTCATTCTGGACGATTTGAGTACTGCAAGCGCCACGCCATGGGCGAGAGAGAAACTCTTTCAAATTATTGACAATCGCTATCTCGCCAAGTCAGCAACCGTCATTACGGCATCGGATACAATTGAAAAGATGGAGCAAACATCACCACGAATAGTCACGAGAATACTGGACCGGCGAATTTGCCAGGTTTACGCCCTTGACGAAGTTCGCAGTTATATGGAGCGGATAAACAGCTGAAACTGATGTTAGGTACGCGGCTGGATGTAAGGCCATACGAACGCCAGCGCCGGAGCGCCGTGCTGGAACTCAGCGCTTTCAGTCAGTGGACGCATAAGCACCTTGACTGGTACAACATCGGTCAATGGCTGGATCAAGGTCGCGGTCAGCTTTTCCTCGCCTGGCATGGCGCCGAGTTGGTCGGATATATCGGGCTGTCGCGGCCGATCGAAGGCTGCTGCTGGATACAGTTGCTTTGCCTCCGCGATGGCCGAATGCCCGGCCTGGTCGTCAACGAATTGTGGGAGCGCGCCGAAGCTCATTGCCGGCGCTCCAAGATCCGGCATGTTGCAATGCTGATGGTGACCAATTGGCTCGCGACCTACCTCGGCCCAATCGGCTTCAAGTATGCTGACGAAGTCATCACGATGAGCCACATCGGCAGCCGGCGGCCGGCTTTGCCGGATTTCTCCGTCGCGATCAGGGCCGCCGAGCCGCATGATGTCCCCGGCATCGCCGAGGTTGACCGATTGGCATTCCCAGCGCTTTGGCGGATGACACCGGCCGAAATCTGGCAAGCGCTGCGCATATCGACCCATGCGGACGTCGCTGTCTTGGCGGATCAAGTGCTGGCCTATCAATTCGGCACGCGGCACAAAGACGTCGCCCATTTGGCCAGGTTGGCGGTGAGGCCAGATCATCAGCGCAAGGGAATCGGTACAGGGCTCCTCCACCAGTTTTTGGGCGAATGCGAGCGCTTGCCGGTCGAGACGGTCTCGGTCAACACGCAATTGAGTAACGCGCCGTCGCAGGAGCTTTATCAGCGTTCGGGCTTCTTCCGCAACAACAGCGATCTGGAATTGTGGTCTAAGCGAATCGCGTGAATTGACGCGGAGAATCACTCATGGCGACTATCTATCGAGAAGACGACGCGAATCTCAACGTATTGAGCGGCAAGACCGTCGGCATTATCGGCTTCGGCAACCTGGGCCGGCCGACTGCCAACAACCTGCGCGATTCCGGACTGCGGGTGCTGGTGGGCTTGCGAGAAGACGAGACCAGAGATCACGCCCGCGATGACGGCTTCGAACCGCTGGATATCGAAAAAGTCATCCCCCGCTGCCATATCTTGATGCTGCTGCTGCCGGACGAAGTTGTTCCGGAGGTCTATCTGGAGAAGATTTCGCCTTACCTGGCGCGCGGCCACCTGATCGTATTCTTCAGCGGTTACAATATCGCCTTTGGCTTCGTCGAGCCGCCGCCCTTCGTCGATGTCGGCATGATCGCGCCCCGCACGATCGGCGCGGCCGTACGCAGCCGCTTCATCGATGGCAGCGGTTTCTACAGCTTCATTGGCACTGGCCAGGATGCCACTGGGACAACGCTTGAGACGCTCTTGGCGCTGGCGAAAGCGATGGGCAGCCTGCGCGCCGGCGCAATTGAGATGTCTATGGAGCAGGAATCCCAGCTTGACCTCTTCGTGCAGCAGGCGATCCTCCCCGCCTTCCAACACGTGATGACCACGGCGGCCGATGTGCTGCTGGACGAGGGCTACCCGCCGGAAGCCGTTATGATGGACCTGATCATCTCCGGGGAATTCACCGATTATCTCGGGCGTGCATCGCAGCGTGGCCTGGTGCACGCGCTGCGCTTGTCTTCCTTGACCGGGCAGTATGGCATCTTCAGCCGCTTGCACCGCTTCAAAGAGCTCAAGCTGGAAGGTTTGATGGAGGCGACGCTTGACGAGATCCGCAGTGGCGACTTCGCCATCGAGTGGTCGCGCGAGTATGAGAATGGCTATCCCCGACTGACGCGGCTGCTGCAAGAGCAGGAGCTCCGCCGGCTCTGGGCGCTGGAACAGGGCACACTCGAACGGCTCAAGTAGCCGAGCAAAGTAAAGGAATGGCGTCTCAAGAACGCTTTCCTCTTTAATAACCAAAGTAACAGAAATTAACTACCGAGTACTCGGTGGCAAAGAGAAATCCGGCACGACTGTTGTAGCGCGGAACATTTGTTGCCTTTCGACTTCAGCAATCTCCGCTAGAATGGGGCGCTGTTTCCGCGAGCGTGAGGGCAATTCCAATTGACCAAGCAAATTAGAGCAGTCATCGCCGATATGGACGGCGTCCTCTGGCGCGGCTCGCAAGCCCTGCCCGGCATGACCGATTTCTTCGACTTCCTCTTTAAACGGCGTATGAAATTTGTGCTGGCGACGAATAACAGCCGCAATACACCGACCGACTATGTCAACAAGCTGGCGGCGCTGGGAGTCGCAGGTATTGAGCCGCGTCATATCGTGACCAGCGGGACGGCGACTGTGAGCGCGCTGCAGTCACAGTATCCGGCCGGGGCGAGCGTCTACGTCGTCGGCGGCGACGGCTTAAAGCAACTGCTGATAAATGCCGGCTTTGAACTCGTCGAACGGGATGCCGAGCTGGTCGTCTGCGGCATCGACTTCGACTTGACGTATAACAAGGTCAAGACAGCCACCTTGTTGATTCGCGCTGGCGCGCGCTTCATCGGCACCAATCCGGATTCGTCATTCCCCTCGCCCGAGGGCTTGGTGCCAGGCGCGGGCAGCATCCTGGCGCTTATCGAGTCGGCATCGGGTCAGAAGCCGACGATCATCGGCAAGCCGGAACGCGGCATGTTTGACGCGGCGCTGCGTCAGCTGGGCGCCCGCGCGGAGGAGACGCTGATGATCGGCGACCGCATCGGCACCGACATAGCCGGGGCGGGGTCCCTGGGCATCAAGACGGCGCTGGTCATGACTGGTGTTGAGACGGAGGCGAGCTTACGCGACAGTGATATTCAGCCGGACGCGGTCTTTGCCGGGCTGCCGGAGCTGCTTGAAGCGCTGTGTGACTAGAGCAGCTGACAGACCGCCTTCAGCCTGCCGAGCGGGGAAGACCTAGGAATTGTTTCGCACTTCGAATGTGCCGATGATCAGCTGTTGAGGTTGGCAGTCGCCGGCCCGCACGATGAGCCGCAGCGCGTAGTTGCCATCTTTGAGGGTCGTGGTGGTCCAGGTTCCAAGTACTCCTGAGCGAACTGTCTCTACCCGCGGCAGGGTTGCCGGATACCATTCAGCACTTCCGGCGTCAGCTTCCAAGCCGAACTCAAAATAGAAATTCAGCAGTTCGGCCGCCTCGACCGTACCAATGATTCTAACGCTGCCGCTTACAATCTGGCCAGGAAGCGGCGCATCAATGGAAACCGAGATTTCGCGTGCTGGATCGGGCTTGTCCGCGTCGGAAAGTGTCTTGCAGTATTCAGCAGTAGCCTGACTAGCCGCCCGCCTGGCAGCTTCAGCCGCCTTCGTGGCTTCCGCCATCGGGCTGTTGTTGACTATAATCGGGCCGAATGCCAGAGTCGACCGGGTGTCTTCGCCCGTCAAGACCACTAGCCGCAAGACATATATGTCATCGGACAGAATGGTCGTATTGAATGTCCCCAGTCGCTTGTTGATAACCGGGTGGATTCCCGGCAGGGTGGCAGGGAACCACTCTCCGTCTTCGTCGTAGGCTTGGCGATACTCGACAAAATAACGACGCATGCCAATTGAAACCACCGAGCCGATAATGTCCACCTGGTCGGTAACGACTTGATTCGGGACAGGTGATATGATTTCGTAAACGCTGGCCTTCGGATGAGCGGGAACAGATCGCGCAGAATCTGGCGCGCTTAGGCTGGCAAATAGCCACGTCAAGCCGGTCAAAAATACAAGGAAGTAAGCAATCATTCGGCGAACTTATCTCCCTTCAGTGGCGGCGCATTCACTTTGACTCCGTTAGCGACGCCAAAACTTCCTCAAGCTCGGGCAGGTCCTCCGCATCCTTGAAACCCGCCATGCGCTCATAGACCTCATGCGCCGCTTCAAAGAAGCCGGGCGGCAGTCCCGCCAACTCGAAGGTGGCGGCGATCTCCTGCATCTCGCCGGAGAAGCGCCAGGCCTTCGCCGTCACGCCCCGCACTTGATTCCGCCTTTGCTCGACCGAATCCGGGTCGCGCATCGCCCATTCCCGCTCCAGGTCGGCGCGGACGCCAAGCTGATCCGCCGTGCCGTATATGGCCGAAAGCAAGGCTGCCGAGCCTTTGGTCAAAGCGGCGAAAACCATCTTCAGCGCCGACGCCTGGCCGATTTCGCTGCCGATGACGCGCGCGTCAGTGACGCTGTCGTCGAAGAGCGCCGCGACTTGATCGGCGGAAGCGCCGGAGAGATAGAAACGCGTTGTGCCCGCTTTCCAGGCCGGCGGCCCGATGATGCTGCCATCGACAAAGTCGATATTCGCCGCTTGCATCAACTCGCCGATTGCCCCCGCCTTCTGCGGCGCGATGGCGTTGCCATCACAGTAGAGGCCGCTGAAACCGGCGTCGATGACCGAGCAAGCGACTGCCTCAGCGGCGTGTGGCGGGCAGACGCAGAGGATAAATCGGCAAGCGGCGCAGAGCTCGGCGAAGGTCTCAACCTCAAGCAAGCCCTGCTCGGCAGCGCGCTGCTTGGTGGCGTCGCTGCGCCCGGCGCTGGCCCAGTAGAGGTCGTGGCCGGCAGCCCTCGCCGACGCCGCGATGGAACTGCCCATCGCGCCCGGATTGATGATGCCCACGGAGCTCATCGCCACCCCCTAGGTCGCGTCGTCCTCATTGTTCAGCATGCGCTCAAAGCGATCATAAGTATCGGATGTTTCGTCGAAGACGTAATCCGGCCGCGCCACGATGATATCGGTCCCCCCCAAGGCTCGCAGATGCTGCATCGTCTTGTGGATGAGGTCGGTGCGGACCAGCAGATTCGTCTCGAACCACTTCCGCGGGGTGCCCGGCGGACTTGCGACCGCCACGACGCCGGGGCCTTTAGTGCCGCTCAGCGCTGGATTCGCGAGGATGCGATCCTGCACATCCTGCACCGATGCGCCGCTGATGTTGGCGCGCAGGGAGACGAATTGACGCGCGCGCCGATGCGCTTCAATCAGTTCGATCATTTCGCGCAAGGTCTCTAGCCTAGCGGGCGTATCGCGCAGGCGGCGACGATTGCCGATCATGACCGCTTCCGAGGCGAAGATCGTGCCGCCGTCGAGCGGCCTCAGGTGATTCTCGCGCAGGGTAGTGCCGGTCTCTGACAGGTCGGCGATCATGTCGGCGTATCCCATCCGCGGCGCCGCTTCCATGGCGCCTTCGGCGTGGACCAGAAGGAAATGCGATATGCCGTAACGATAGAGAAAACTCTTGGTAAGGTTGCTGAATTTGGTGGCGATGCGCAGCTGCGAGCCGCGTCCTTGCTGGCGCAGGCTGAGGTCGGCCAGATCGGCGATCGATGTCACATCAATCCACGAGTCCGGTACCGCCAGCAGCAGCTCACAGCGACCGAAACCCAAGCGGTCGATGACCATCACATCGGCGCTGTCCTCACTGTGTTCGGCGACGATGTCATGCCCGGTGACGCCGATATCGGCCCGTCCCTGCTTCACCTGATTGAGGATGTCGCGCGGTCGCTGATAGACGACTTCCGTCCCCGGCAGGTTGGGGATGGTGGCGGTGTATTGCCGCTGATTGGGCTTGTAGATGCGCAAGCCGGCGCGCCCGAAGAGGCTGTCGACGCGGTCGGCGAGCCGGCCCTTGCTGGGCAAGGCGATGACTAAATTGCAGTTTGCCGAGGCGTCAGTCATTGGCGCTCCACCGCTCTACTATCGTCTTCGCCAGATTCGAACGCGGCAGCTGAGTCTCCTTGCCACTGCGCATATCGCGCAGAATGACAGCGTCCCGTCGCCGTTCGTCCTCGCCAATGATGATTACATGGGCGGCGCCGCGCCGATCGGCATGTCGCAAGCTGCGGCGCAGGCTGCGGCCGTCGATGCTGACTTCGACCACGATATCATGGGCGCGCAGGTCCTCGGCGGCGGCCACTCCAGCCGCGAAGTCAGCTTCCGCCACCGGTATGACATAGACGGCAGGTCGTTCGATGCTCGTACCAGCTCCGCCAGGCAAGACGCTGTGAATGCGTTCGATGCCGTAGGCGAAGCCTAGAGCCGGCGTTGATTCGCCCCCGCCGAGCACACTGATGAGATTGTCGTAGCGGCCGCCGCCGCAGAGCTGAATCATCTCGCCAGCGGATGTCGCCGCATGCAGTTCGAAGATCAAGCCGGTGTAATAGTGCAAGCCGCGATTCATGCCGAAGTCCAGTTGAATCGCGCCCTTCAGCCCGCCGTATTCCGCCAGGCAATCCAAAGTCCGCTCTAGCAAGGCGAGAATGTCGCTTTCCAGATCAAATTCCTCGGCCAGCGCGCGCGCCTCAGACAAAACATCGGCCGGCGCGCCGACCGAGTCACCGAGCCGCCGCATGAAGTCCAGGGCGAGCTGCACTTTTGGCGCCTGTTGATCCTCGCGGATCTTTCGCAGCAGGCGCTCAATCACTTCGCCTTCATCGCGATTGGCGGCGATGCGGATGTTCAAGCTGTGCAGAAAATCTGTCACCGCCTGATGTGCTTCGCCCTCGGTCATCTCGCGGAGGACGTTGATGAGCCGCTGGCTTCTGTCTTCCGCGCTCGCGCTTTTGTCTGTGGGCGCAGCAGCCGCGCCACCAAACTCGGGATATATCAGCGCCAGTGATTCAAGCACGGAATCCACACCGCGTTTGCGCAGGTTTTCCATGTTGCGCAGCAGGAAGTTGACCAACTGCTTGCGCAAACCCAGTTTGTTCAGGAATCGCTCCAGCAGCGCCGTGTGGCCAATCGTCAGGGTATAGTCGCGCAGGCCAAGCTGCTGCAGCCCACTGCAAGCCAGATGCAGCGCTTCGGCGTCAGCCCGTGGACCGGCCGCGCCGATCAGTTCGGCGCCGGTCAAGCTGAACTGGCGATAGCGATGCTGCTGCGGCTTTTCGTAGCGGAAGACCGGACCGCTGTATTGAATCCGCAGCGGCAGCGGTTCATCTTGCAGACGCTCGACATAGGCGCGCAGAATGGAGGCGGTGAACTCCGGACGCAGGGCGACGCGCCGACTCTTGAAGTCAAATTCGTATAGACGGGCGGCGATGTCCTCGCCCGATTTGCGCAGATAGAGTTCCGTGTCTTCCAACAGAGGCAAGTCGATAGCGGCGTAGCTATGCAAGCGAAGATGCCGCTCAAGGCAGCCCCGTATAGCTTGGTGGCGAGCGTACTCCTTGCTGAACACATCGCGCATTCCGCGCAAGGCGCTGATCTTGTCTGCCGCTGGCATGTGCCGGCTGCTCCGCTTGCGTCTCAACGTTCTGACGCCGTCCAGCCTACCACTGATTCGCCTAATGGCATAGTCCAGCGCGTCACGGGTGCATGTCGAAGTCCACGTCATAGTCCGGCGCATCGTCTTCAATGAAGCGGAGCAGCGTCATGCCTTCGCTCGCGATTGCAGACAGCAAGTCATCTGATACCGCCTCGAAGAGCGATACCTGCAATCGCGCCTTCGACTTGTCTCGCTGAACTTTCCAGATCGCGCCGGTATAGCCATTGATAAGAACGGAGCCCAGCACACGGCCCGCGGAGACGAAGACCTTTTTCCTGTGCGCTTCCGGCAAGATGCGGCGGCGGTCTTTATGCGCGATGAGGATATTGTCGTATTCCGGCAGGAAACGTATCGGCGCCGGCCTCTCCTCGGCGATGATCGGCAGGTCGGGCAGGTCGTAGAGCGTCTTGCCATCTGCGTCACGATAAGTCACCAGATCCTTCAGAACCGGGGCCAACTGTGCCTTCAGGCTGGTCATACCAGTCCAGGTTTGGAAGTCCATCACGTTCGCCGGTCCGAAAGCGGCGAGGTAGCGGCGAAACAGCAAACTGAGGTCAGCGGGTTCCGGCGGACCAAGCCAGTTCTCCGCTGTTGTATAGGTCGCGCGCGTGCCCACGCCCCAGACGCCGCTCGGCGGGATCTGCACCAGCGGCAAGTAGCTGCGCACGGCGTATGCCATCGCCTGTTTGTCATGCTCTGGCTCATGTTCAGCCAGCTTGTCGCGCAGAGCGCCGATGGCGGGCTTCTCCGCTTCGAGATAGGGTTTGGCGATTTCGATGAGTCGGTCGATGTCCAAGCCTTTGGCGCGAGCGCCGAAGAAGGACCGCAAGCCCCGCGCCAGCGCCGGTTGAATCACCGCCTGAAAGCGCTGATGGTCCGCCGCGCTGACCAGATGCAGCGTCGACCGCAGCCAAGGCGCGCGCGCCACTTGACGCGATTGCAGCAGCGATGTCAGGTCCTTCTTCTCAAAGCGCCGCAGCCGCGTCCAAAGCCCGATGTAAGGCGGGTTGGGGATCTGGGATTGCAGGGCGACCAACTCTTCAATAGCGGATAAACTGTCAAGAGTGCTGCGCTCCAACAGAAGCTGCCGCGCCAGCAATGTACAATTGAGCTGCCGAAGTGAAAGAACTGTTGCCGCCATGGCTCTTTCCAGCCTCGTTAGAATCCGCAGCCGAGTATAGCAGCGCTCTCCTCCGCCAACAAAGCCGGCAAAGAGCCGCAAAGCATCAGATTCTATTGTGCCGGCAGCTTGGCTTGCATTTACAGCGGAGTCGCGACCGCTTCTTCCTGGATCTCCTGCGGCGCGCCCGAGCCAAATATGCGGCGTATCACAAATAGAAGGCAACCGGCGATGACCGCGAGCGCAGCAGCGACATGAACCCGCGCCGGCATCTGGCGCACACGCTTGACCATGCCCGGATGCTCGCCGAGCAATTCATCGCGAAGTCTTTCGGAGAATTCGCGGCCTGGCTCAACCGGCGTGATTGCATTGTGAAGAGCCTGAATGATCTCGACGAGTCCCTCTGCCTCGGCCGCTGTCGCCCCTGAATGAGCAATCAGGTCGTCGACGTCTTCACCGGCTTGTAAGCCCGCAGTCAGGGCATCCAGCGCGCCCTTCGCCTTTATATCAGCTTGAGAAGACATGCTCCACTCACACCTCGGTTCCACCTAGACGGCGCTCCGGCGCCGGCTCAGACATTTGCTGCAAATCATCACGCAGGGCGAGCAAAGTACGATGATAGAGCGACTTGATCGCCCCTTCCGTCCGCCCCATGATCGCGCCGATCTCGGCATTGGACATCCCCTCGATAAACTTGAGCAGAAGCAACTGCTGTCGATCTTCCGGCAGCCGCCGCACGGCCTGCATCAATTGCGCCCGTTCCTCGGATTCTTCCGCCTGGCTGTCCGGCGCTTCTGACTTCAGCGAGTGGGCAACATAATCATCGAGAGCGATGATCTTGCGCCGCCCTTGATCGCGATGCCAATTGGCGACGATATTATGCGCGATTCTGTAGAGCCAGGCCTGGAATGGCAAACCACGATCCTCGTAATTGCCGATATGTGAGTAGGCGCGCATAAAAACCTTCGCCGTCAAGTCTTCCGCGTCATGTGTATTGCCCGTTCGATGATAGACATAACTGTAAATCTTCTTCAGATAGCGCGAATACAATTCACCGAAGGCCCCCCGGTCCTCCTTCGCCAGCGCGACCAAAGCGCTGTCATCGAGATCTTCAATGCTGCCGCGGCGGGCAAAGATGTTTTTCATGCTGTAATTCCATTAACACAGTAGCGCGATACGGGTTACGCAATTTGAGCAAGGCCAACCGTCAGCATGCTTCAGCCCTCAGCAGAGCCTGAACCTGGCTCAGGCTCGGCAAGGAAGACATAGTCCCGCGCTTGGTACAGGCGAGGCCGGCCGTCGCCGAGGCGAATTCCAGCCTGCGTTTGGGCGACCAGCCTTGCGCCAAGCCATGGCAATATGCGCCGACGAAGGCATCGCTCGCGGCAGTCGTATCCACGGCGTCGAGCAAGTATGCCTTTTGCGAAATTCGTCTTCCATCCTCATACAGGACGCTGCCGGCTTCCCCAAGTGTCAGAACTACTTGTTTAATCCCCAACGACCGTAGACCGGCCGCCAGGGTATCAATGTCCTCCCCGTCAGTATCCAGGATGAGTTGCGCCTCAAGCCTATTGGGAATGAGAACATCAACCAGGCACATATACTCAAAAACAAAGTTGTCACGCGTGAAAAACGGCGCCGGGTTGAGCACATTGACTGCGCCCTTGCCCCGCCCCAGCTCAAGCGCGAAACGCACCACCGGCTGACTCACTTCAAAATTGACCAGCAGGATATCACCCGGGCACAGGTCCACCAGCGCCTCCTCTACCTGGCGGCGATCGACGTGGCGGCTGGCATCGGGCGCGCCGATGAAGCCGGGCAGATTGTCCTTGACGACGATGCCGGCGAGGCTGGTTCTGGCGGTCGGATGCCGCCGGACGCAGTCCGTATTGACGCCAAAGCGCGCCGCAGCCTGCAACAGTTCCGCGCCGAAAGGATCATCGCCGACGCAACCGACTAGGCGCACATCATCAGCGCCGAGCAGGCAGGCCGCCACCGCTTGATTCAAGGCTTTGCCGCCGGGTGAAACGGTCACCTCGGTCGCATGAACAGCACGGTTAGGCTCGACCCAATCCGGCACGTCAAAAACGATGTCGTAGACCAATGCTCCTATGACATAAATTCGCGGCATCGGGCGCGATCCTTTGGCCTTTCTCTCAGCAATTTCATTGTAGCATGAATAGTTGCGGCAATGTGTAGAGCGAGCAAGTGCGGCCGCCCTGGTGACGGTGCGTGTTTGGTTTTGCCCAGGCAGCCGATTATAATTGGGTGTGTGCGTTTTAATCGCAAGTCCAAGCCGATGGACCGTCTTATCGCGGCAAATTATATGCTGAATACGCGGCGCGGCAGAATATTCATCGAGAACTTGACGGCTTATATTTTCCTGGCGCCGGCCGGTTGTTTGATCCTGCTATTTGGCTTGTTCCCGGTAGCTTTCGCTTTCTTCGTCAGCTTGCATCGCTGGCGCCGATTCCCCGATGAATATGTGGGCTTGGCCAATTACGAAAAATCCCTGGGCAACCTGGGCTACATTCTCTTTTTCTGGCTGGCGCTAATGGGTTTCGCTGCGGCGGTTTCGCTCGGCCGACGCCTGCTCCGCCGGCTGCGCCAGACCGGGCTGGAAGGACAGGCGGCCGCGCTGCTCGCCGGCCTGGTCAGCGGCTATGTCCTGCTGCTCGCCATCGACTGGTTCTTCAAACTCGTGCCCGTAATCATGCTGATACCGCGGCAGGTTCGTGGCCGCAACACATCGCTGGCGCTGTTCATGGAGAAATTCGGCGAGAGTTTCGTTAGTCCCGGCGTTTACGAGGCGGGCAATATAATGGTCGTCGGCGTACTCGCCGCGATCGTCACGGTCTCGGTCGTCTTGTGGCGTTTCCGTTCCGATGCCAGCGGAGAGATCATCGTCCTGAGCGCAGTAGTCGCTGCGCTGCTGCTGGCGTCAATCTTCCTGCTGCGGCTGACCATTCAGGAGACCGAACTGGCAATCAATGAGGCGCGGGAGGCGGGCGAATCGCTGCCGATCTGGTCGCAGCTGGTTTTCATCAGCGCCGGCATCGCCTTGATCGCAGCCGCGTACAAGATATTTCAGCGGGGCATCAAAGCGCTGGACAACCGGCGCTTTGCGCTCTTTGTCCTCAGTGGAGTCTCGCTGGCCGTCGGCGGATACCTGCTGATGGCCGAGGCACCCGCGGCGCTTACAGCCGGCGATGATGACCTGCTGCAAGGCTTCTGGGTCACCGTGATGTACGCCAGCGGGACCGTCCCGGTGCAACTTGCGATTGGGCTGCTGCTCGCCTATCTGCTCTTCCAGCCGATTCGCTTTCGGTCCTTTTTCCGCATGGTCTACTTCATCCCCTACATCACGCCTTTCGTCGCCACTTCGATCGTCTTCCGCGTCATATTTGACGCCGGCCAGACCGCGCCGGCAAATCGGATGCTGGCCCTGGTCGGCATCGAACCGCAGCGCTGGATCCTAGAGCGGACCTCGCTGGGCGGTCTGCTGGGCTTGCCGGATTTCCTGGCGGGACCGGCTCTGGCGCTGGTCGTCATCATGATCTACTCGACCTGGACCTATATCGGTTATGACGCGGTGATTTTCCTGGCCGGCCTGGGCAATATCCCGGGAGAGCTCTACGAAGCGGCGCGCATCGACGGCGCGGGCGGTTGGCGCATCTTCCGCCATATCACCCTGCCCTTGCTCTCGCCGACCATCTTCTTTCTCTCGCTCGTGGCGATCATCGGCACCTTCCAGGCCTTCACGCAGATCTGGATTCTGCGCACGGGCGCCGTTGGCAGCAAGGTCAATACCGCCAGCGTTTACATCTTTGACGAGCTGCAGAACAGCAATCGCTACGGCTACGCCTCATCGATGGCTTTTGTCCTGTTCGCGCTGATTCTTCTGATGACACTATTCCAAAACCGGATCATGGGCCGGCGGGTGTTTTATGGCTAGCGATGCCGCCGGAATGGCGCCGCCAGCCGAGGGCAAAGCGCCGACTGAAGGGCCTTCCAAGCCCCTGGATCTGCGTCGGCTCGGCATCTATGCCCTGCTCTTCGCCGGCGTGTTGATCGCGGTCGGCCCCTTCCTCTGGATGATCAGCGCTTCATTCATGACGCTCAGCGAAGTTAATCTGACGCGCCTGCTGCCGGAAAAACTGCTCTGGGAGAATTACGCCACCGCCTTGAGACGCGCCAACTTCCTGGATATTGAGTTGGCCACCGATCCCTCCAGCGGTGTTTTGCAGTCCTTTGGCATCTCAGGCTACATCTGGAACAGTGTGCGTATCACGCTGATCACAGTGGTCGGCTCCTTGCTGGTCTGCATCCCGGCCGCATACGCCTTCGCGCGGATGAAGTTCATCGGCCGAAACTTCATCTTCGCCTTATTCCTGTCGACGATGATGATCCCCGGCATCGTCATGCTGATCCCGCATCTGCTGACCGTGATCTGGCTGGGACGCTTAAGCGAGAGCCTGTTCGGCCCGGCCGGCGCCTGGTTCAACAATTGGCCCGCCCTCACCATTCCCTTCTTCGCCTCCGTATTTAACATCTTCTTGCTGCGCCAATTCTTCTTGCAAATACCGGTAGATCTTTGGGAGGCGGCGCGGATCGACGGCGCCGGGCATCCGCGCTTTCTCATCAGCGTCGTGCTGCCACTGTCCAAGGCGCCGATCATGACCATCGTCACGCTGGGTTTCATCGGCTCCTGGAACGCGCTGATGTGGCCTCTGCTGGTGACGATCAATGACAACTGGCGGCCCATTGCCGTGGGCTTGTCCAACTTTGTCACGGCCGATACCCCGGGCGACCTCAACTTGCAGATGGCGGCTTCTGTGATCACCGTCATTCCGATTCTTGTTCTCTACTTCATCGCGCAGAAGCAATTCACCGAGGGCATCGCGCAGACTGGAATCAAGAGTTAATATCGTCGGCGTACAGTGCCTGAATGTTAAGGCCGCCTCTGAGAGCTTAACGGACTTGACGCTACATTGCCGTATTCATCTGATACAATTACAGGTACCGTCATAAATCCGTCTGAAGATCGACTTTCAAGTTATGGAGGAGTATAGACCATGAGGAAGATTGCATTTATCGCCGTACTGCTGCTGTTGCCCGGCTTGGGCTTGGCGGGGGCGCAGGGCGATACCGATTACGAAGGCATTGATCCCAGTGGGCAGACGGTTGTCTATTGGCATCAATACTCCGACGACAGTTCGCAAGCCAACACGATGACAGCGCTGATCGAAGACTTTAACGCCAACAACGAATATGGGATCACGGTCGAAGCGCATCATCAGGGGCATTACGGCACTATCGAAGACCTGATGAACACCGCGATTCTGTCCGGCGAACTGCCGAACCTGGTCGCGGGCTACGCCAACGCGGTCGCCGGCTGGGCGAACGAGGGCGTGGTTGTCGATATCAATTTGCTGCTCAACAGCCCGGCTTGGGGCATCCCGGCTGAAGAACAAGCCAATCTCAACTTCAATCTTCTGGATGTGAATCAACTCGACTTCGCGCCCTTCTACGGCATGCGCGTCGCCTGGGCGAATCAAAACTCGCTGAACGTCTTCTATACCAACCTCGATATCGTCGAGGCTTTGGGCTTCGAGCGGCGCGTGCCGGAGACATTGGCCGAATTCGAAGAGATCGCCTGTGCCGCCGGCGCCAGCGAAGACTACCAAGGATACCCGCTTGATACCGGCACCTCGCATTTCGAGAGCTTCGTGGCGGCTCACGGTGGCGCGATCTTCGATAGTGAAGCGGGCGAATACATTTTCGAATCCGACGAAGTAGCGGCCGCGATGGAGATGTTCACGCGTATGCTAGGGGATGACTGCGCCTATCTCTTCGCCGAGCGCTA
>JAPOYU010000095.1:0-26777 GCA_026706395.1 Chloroflexota bacterium | reverse complement strand
CTTCGCCATCGGCATCACGCCCTTCGCCGCCGGCAGCTCGGCCGGCATCCCCTTTATCACCTGGGACGCCGAAGCCGCGGAGATGACCGACGAATGGGTCGTGACTTCCTTCCCCGGTGCCGAAGACGTCGGGCGCACGATCCAGCTATTCGTGCCCAGCCAGGCGATCTTGACCGCCGGCCCCGAAGCCGAAGTGGCGACCTGGCTCTTTGTCAAATACCTGGCCGGCAACGAAGCGCAACTGGCTTGGTCCGGCGCGACCGGCTACTTCAGCATTCGCAACGATATTGAAGTGACCGAAGCCGATTTCACCGAGCCGCGGATGCCCTTCGCCCGCTTCATTGAGGTGCATGGCATCTTGCAGGACGATATGGTGAGTGTCTATTCCTCGCCCGGCTTGCCCAGCTACAGCGCCGTTCGCGGTCTAGTTCCCAATACGCTTGCCGAAGTCGTAAACGGCGATGTCGCCGTGGCGGACGCTCTTGCAGAGCTAAACGCCGAAGCCAACGAACTTCACGACGAGCTCGACTAGCGCTCGGGGAAGATTAAGATTTGTTAAGGACCCTGCCTCCGCGCAGGGTCCGCCTTGTTTCAATTCGAGCCGGTTCTCCCCTTTGGCCAGCTCGCTGCGTGCTGGGCGCGAGCGCAGTTGTCGGAGCCGGTAGGAGGGCAACGTTACATCTTGATCTGTAATAAGTATATATAATCACTGTGAAAGCATTTGACGCGTTTTGCAGTTTATGATATAGTCATCTTCGAAAGTCCTTGATTCCACTAGCTTTCGAGACGTGATTGATCGTAGGGATTGCCAAAATCCACTTTTGGCGATTTGCGGAACTCGCCGCACAGGCGACTAACGGAGTGTTTCCCTCCGACAACCATAAGACGCGGCACAATCAAATACCGGCCCCGCCGCAACTGAGTTTCCCAGGAAGAACTGAATGAATATTGCAACACTCGAATCAAAAACGCTGCCCGAATTGCGCACGCTGGCGCGTGAACATAATGTGCCCCGTTTCAGCAAGCTCAAGAAGCAAGACCTGATCATCGGCTTGCTGCGTGACGAAGCCGAACGCCGCGGCAATCAACTGCGCGGTGGCGTGCTGGAAGTCGTCGATGATGGCATTGGCTTCTTGCGCGCCGAAGGCTATCTGCCGGGCCAAAACGACATCTACGTCAGTTCGACGCAGATCAAGAAGTTTGGGCTGCGCACCGGTGACATGGTCATCGGGCAGGTTCGTCCGCCGAAAGACACCGAACGCTACTACGGCTTGCTCCGCGTTGATGCCGTAAACGGCCTGAACCCGCACGAAATTCGCAATCGCGCCTATTTCGAGCGCTTGACGCCGATATTCCCGGAAGTGCGCTTCGACCTGGAAACGCTGCCGCGCATCATTTCAACGCGCATGCTCAATCTCATCTCGCCGATAGGTTTCGGCCAGCGCGGCCTGATCGTCTCGCCGCCCAAAGCCGGCAAGACCACCGTGCTCAAGGATATCGCCAACGCCATCAGCCAGAACTACCCCGAGGTGCATCTGATGGTGGCGCTGATCGGTGAGCGTCCGGAAGAGGTCACGGACATGGACCGCTCGGTCGATGCCGAAGTGATCGCCTCGACATTTGACGATCCCGTACACCATCATGTGCGCGTGGCGGAGATGGCGCTGGAACGCGCCAAGCGCCTGGTCGAGGTCAAGCGGCATGTCGTGATGATGCTGGATAGCGTCACCCGCTTGGCCCGCGCTTACAACCTGGTCGTGCCAACCAGCGGACGCACGCTGTCCGGCGGCTTGGATCCCTCGGCGATCCACCCGCCCAAGCGCCTCTTCGGCGCCGCGCGCAATGTTGAAGAGGGCGGCAGCCTGACCATCGTCGCGACCTGCCTCGTCAACACCGGCAGCAAGATGGACGATGTCATCTACGAGGAATTCAAAGGCACCGGCAACATGGAACTGCACCTCAGCCGCAAGCTGCAGGAACGGCGCATCTTCCCCGCTTTCGATGTCGAGCAGTCGTCCACGCGGCGCGAGGAACTGTTGCTCGGCCCGGATGTTCTGCAGCGCGTCTACACCATGCGCCGCATGTGGTCGCACCTGGCGGAACAGCCCGAAGGCATCGTCGGCGCCACCGAGCAGCTCCTGCACAACTTCCGCCTTTACGATACCAACCAAGCCTTCCTGAACAACTTGCACGGCGGCAACGGCCGCTAGACCACTATATATGCTCTGTCTTAAGCTATGCCGTGGCCTGCCTACGACATTGGTTAGAATCTCCCAATGCGCGAACATTTGTTCTCGTATGACCAGCCAATCCATGCTAACCTGATCCTGTCCGCGTCTTAACAACCGAATAGCTCAGACCGCCGCCTGTCCCGCCCATTCACTCCCTGGCCGCAGTGCTGCGATCCTGCACACGCCAAAACATCCGACCCACACCAGATAACATTGGCACAAAAAAAGTTTTTCCGCGCCAACGCCAATCCGGCCATGAAAGCCGCCCTATCCCCCGCCAAAACTGCGCTTCAGCCTTTGCCAACATCCCGATTTCCATTGCCTAAATCCGGCAAAAACGTGCCAATCTCCCTGATTTTTCTCTGCCGCCTCCCTGTCCTCTGCATTATGAAAGCCCAACCCCATACCCTATCACTCCGTCAAGATGGCGGAAACGGGGACCGAGGCGCCCTGCGGTGCAAGCTCTGAAAAATACGTAGCTTAACAAGTGTCCGCTCCTCAGCCGTCGATACCGGACGACAACACCGCCATAGAGATGGCGGGAGCGGCCCGGAGATGAGGTAGAATATCAGCGGTGCAACCTAACTGCCGGACGAGCCTTGTAGGGGCCACTCTCTGAGTCGCCCGACGGTGCCAATCAGGCAACTCGATAAATGGAGCAAATCAAATGAAGATGCAGGATGTCATCGCGCTGATCACCGGCGGCGCATCTGGCTTGGGCGCGGGCGTGGCAAAGCGATTCATTGCTGCTGACGCCCGCGTCGTCATCCTCGATCTTGATGCGGAAAAGGGAGCGGCGCTGGCTGACGAATTGGGCGGCGCGGCGCGCTTCTTCAAGGCAGACGTCAGCAGCGAAAAAGACGTGCAGGCCGCCCTCGAATTCACCGCGGCGGAATTCGGCGGGCTCAATGTCCTGGTCAACTGCGCCGGCATTGGCATCGCCATCCGCACAACGAGCAGCCGCGGTCCTCATCCACTCGAGCTTTTCGAGACTGCACTTCGCGTCAATCTCATCGGCAGCTTCAATTGCATCCGCTTGGCTGCGACAGCGATGGCGAGCAACCCACCCGGTGATAGCGGCGAACGCGGCGTGATCATCAACTCGGCTTCCGTCGCCGCCTTTGAAGGCCAAATCGGGCAAGCGGCCTACTCGGCATCGAAAGGCGGCATTGTCGGCATGACCTTGCCCATCGCCCGTGATCTCGCACGTTATGGCATCCGCGTTTGCACTATCGCGCCGGGCATCTTCGATACGCCGCTGCTGGGGGGATTGCCGGAAGCGGTCCGCGCGTCGCTGGGCGCGCAAGTGCCCTTCCCGCAACGGCTCGGCCAACCGGATGAGTACGCGCGGCTGGCGCAGCAGATCATCGAGAACGAAATGCTAAACGGCGAGACAATCCGCCTTGACGGCGCCCTGCGCATGCAAAGCAACTGAAGCCTGGCCGCGCCGCCACACTAAATTCTCGCCAATTACTTGACAAACTGGCGATCCTGCGTTAGGCTTTTGTTCGTTGAGCGAGTCATCGAGACGAATTTGATGAAACACATCCGCTGCGCCTGCTGTTGTTGTCAGACGCTTTCGACCGAAAGTCGTGCGGAGTAGCCTTGCCAAGTCTTGATTGACGCAGCGCAAATTGGAGACAGATGCCCCGTAACGACACGGGGCTTTTTTGTTGGTCTTAGTGGTTAAGGTGCCGATATGAAGTATAGAGTTCAGCCATGTCCCTGCGCTTGTTGTTGCGCCGTGCCGAAATGGCAGGGTTATCCGGGGCTGGCTGATCGATGTAGCCGGTGAGAAGCTGAGAAACTTCGAAGCGCCTTGGATAACCCGAGGCGCTTTCGCTTTTCACCATGAACACATATCGGGAGTAAAAATGTTGCGCTACAGACTGGAAAAACAAGCAGAAGAATTCGAAAACGCCGGACCAACCGATATCTTGTCTTGGGCCAGCGAGACTTACGGTGACAAGCTTGCCATCGTCACCAGCTTTCAGCCGACCGGCATCGTCACCTTGCACATGCTGCAGAACATCGCGCCGCACACACCGGTGCTGACGCTGGATACCGGCTTGCTATTCCCGGAGACGCAAGATCTGATCGACGCCTTGGAACAGCGCTTTGATCTCGACTTGCGGCGTATCAAGCCGCGGCAAACGCCGAAACAGCAAGCGCGGGACTATGGCGATCGCCTCTGGGAGCGCAATCCGGACCGCTGCTGCCACATCCGCAAGACGATTCCCCTGCGCGATGCCCTGGTCGGTTTCGATGCCTGGATAACCGGGCTGCGGCGCGATCAATCTGCGCTTCGGTCAAATATCCCCGTTCTTAGCCGAGACTACAGCAGCGGACTGGTCAAGATCGCCCCATTCGCCAATTGGAGCGAAGCCGAGGTCTGGGGCTACATTCGCAATCACGACCTGCCTTACAACCCGCTGCACGATATGGGCTACCCGAGCATCGGCTGCTGGACCTGCACCAAGGCGGTTTCATCGGCGGACGATCGGCGCAGCGGACGCTGGGCCAACCGCAGCAAGACCGAGTGCGGCATCCACATCGCCCCCATCCCGGAGACGATCAATGGCTGAGGCCGCGTCCGGCTATCCCATCCTGCTGCACCTGCAGGACAAGCACGTCGCCGTAATCGGCGGCGGCCGCGTGGGCGCGCGCAAAGTGCGACACCTGCTGCGAACCGGCGCGCGTGTCTTGCTCGTCAGCCCGGGTGCGAGCGCCGACTTGCAGGACCTTGCCGATAATGGCGACATCGAATGGATACGCGCGCGCTACCAACGCGACATGCTCAACGACTATATGCCCATCATCGTCATAGCAGCGACTGATGACCCGCGTGTGAATAAGACCGTGGCGCAAGACGCGCATCGCATCCGCGCCCTCTGCAATGTAGCGAACGGCAGCGCTGACCATAGCGATTTCAGCAATATGGCGCTGATTGAGCAACCGCCGCTGACCATTGCTCTGAGCAGCAACGGCAAGTCCCCGGCCTTGATACGTATGCTGAAGCGCCGCCTTGAGACGGACTTCGGCGAAGAATATGCCCTGCTGGCGGAATGGCTGGGGGAGATCCGTCAAGCGCAGCAGCAGCGGCTGCCAACGCAAGCAGAGCGACAAGACGTCTACCAAGACATCGTCACATCCGAATTGCTGGTGCTGTTGCGCGAAGGCGAGCGCGAGAAGGCGCGGCATTTGTTCGAAGCGATTCTGCTTGGGGATGAGCCCGAATGAGCGGCATCGCCCTGATCTTGGCCGGTCACGGCTCGCATGTCAGCGCCAACACCGCCGGCGTCGTCTGGGATTGCGTCGACAGGCTGCGCCAATTAGGCGTCGCCGATGAGGTTACGGCCTGCTTCTGGAAAGAAGCGCCCGCATTCTCGCATGTGCTGGACACGGTCGAAGCCGACGATGTCGTCGTCGTGCCGCTATTCACGGCGCGAGGGTATTTCACGGGACAAGTATTGCCCGGCGAAATGGGGCTCGACGGTCCTGTCACGAGCAATGGGGAGCGGCGCATACATCTGACGCCCCCAATCGGCGAACACAGAATCCTTGACGCGATCGTCGATGAGCGCCTGCGCCAGGTATTTGATCGCTTCGATCTGCCGGCGCAAGAGACCGCCATTACCGTCATCGGGCATGGCACACCCCGCAATCAGCACAGCCGGGATACGGCTCGCCACCAGGCCGATCGTATTCGCTCGGCGGGCTTCGCCAACGAAGTAGTCGCCGTATACCTCGACGACGATCCCGATATTCCAAGCGTCTATCGCTCCACTAGCTCGCCCAACATCATCGCCCTGCCCTACTTCCTGGCCGATGGCTCGCATGTCGGGGTCGACGTGCCGCACGCTCTCGGCATAACTGGCAGCGGGACGGCCGAACGCGTCAACGGTCGAACCGTCTTCACCTGCGATCCGGTCGGCGATCACGCCTCGATAGTTGAGGTGATCCTGGCTTTGGCGCGCGATACCGGCCTCCCCCTTGAGCCAACGACGGTCGCCGGCAAGTGGGAGCGATTCCCCGCCGCTGGCAAACGCGCCTTGCGCCAACAACTGGATGCTGGGAGAATCTTGCAGTTTGGCCAAGTCTTGGTCAGCCCTGAACGCGTCTGGCACGAGGACGACGGTCTAAGCCAACCGGTCACAAGCGCCGGCGAACTGCGCAGCCTTGTGCGTGAGGCTCCCTTTCGCCCGCTTTCGACGAGCGCCGATTTGCCCGGCGGCTGGCATGTCGATTTGCAATCCCCCGAGGACGCGCGCGCCGTAATTGAAACGGTCTACCCGGGTTTGCTCGCTGACTGGGCCGCGCGTGAAAAAGAGCAATTTGCGATTGAATCATTGGAAGCGCTTGCAAAGCGACAAGCAGGTATGTTTAAGGACATTCATAAGTTGTCAAGCGCTGTCATAAAGAAGACTATGCAAAGTGTCTGCGCTGGCTGCGTCCGCCAACCAAGCTGGTGGAACGGCGCTGGCGCGAGTGATGCTGCGCTGCCATGCCGCTCGGCTTGCAATCTGTGGCTATCGACGGCACGAAAAATAGGAGACGCCCTGTGAATATCGGAAAAGTGTATCTGGTCGGCGCCGGACCGGGCGATCCGGACTTGATCACGCGCAAGGGCTTGCGCCTGCTACAGCGAGCCGATGTCGTGATCTATGACCGCCTGATCCCGCCGGGCCTCCTGGAAGAGACGCGACCCGATGCCGAGCTCATTTACGTCGGCAAGCAGCCAACGCGCCACCGCCTCTCGCAGGAGCATATCCACCGGCTGCTGGTAGACCGAGCCTTGAGTGGATATGCAGTCGTACGATTGAAAGGCGGCGACCCGCTGGTCTTTGGCCGCGGCGGCGAAGAAGCGCTCGCTTGCCGCGACTACGGCATCCCCTTCGAGATTGTGCCCGGCGTATCCAGTTCTTACGCCGTGCCCGCCTACGCTGGCATCCCACTTACGCATCGCCATATCAGCAGCGCCTTCACCGTGATCACCGGCCATGAATCGCCGGATAAAGCCGAAAGCGATATCAACTACGAAGCCCTGGCGCAGCTCGGCGGCACGCTTGTCATCCTGATGGGCGTGAAACAACTGCGGGCGATCACCGGGCGGCTCCTCGCTTGCGGGCTGGCTGCTGATACACCCGCCGCCGTCATCGAGTGGGGGACAGTGCCGCATCAACGCGCTTATATTGGTACAGTTGCCGATATCGCTGACATCGCCGTCGAACAGGCGATCAGACCGCCGGCGATCACGGTGATCGGCGAGGTGGTGCGCTTGCGCGAAGCTGGCGTCGCCTGGTTCGACCTTCTGCCCGCGACCGAAATCGATGCGCAAATCAGCGCGGCGGTATGGTAGCGCCCTCCGCCGTGAGTTTATGAAAAATCAGAAGAGTCATTCTGAAAGGATTAACAAGACATGACGAGCTGGAAAGAGTTGCTAAGCGACCGGATCCCGGTCGAGATGGGGAAACTCATCGACACCTACGAAGCGCAGATGGAATTGCGCAAACAAGGCAAGCTGGATGAGAAAGTCTTCGCCGAAGCCCGCTTGCGCAAAGGCGTCTATGGCCAGCGTTACGACAACGGCCAGCGCCACGACGGCGTCCGCACCCGTGACTTGCATTACCCCTCCGACGAAGTTGTCAAGGGTCCCGATACGCTCTGGGACGCGCCGGGCATGCAGCGCATCAAGATACCCTACGGCGGTTTGACGGCCGAACAACTGGAGGTGCTATCCGAGCTGGCAGATGAGTACTCGGATGGCATCCTGCACATCACCACGCGCCAGGACATCCAACTGCACTACGTCCACATCGACGATACGCCGGATTTGATGCGGCGGCTGGCGGCCGTCGGCATCACAACGCAGGAAGCCTGCGGCAATTCCGTGCGCAACATCACCGCCTGCACCTTGGCCGGCGTCTGCCACGACGAAGTCTTTGATGTCAGCCCTTATGCCGATGCCATGACACACTTCTTGCTCGCGCATGATGATGTGCAGGATTTCGGCCGCAAGTTCAAGGTCGCCTTCTCGGGCTGCGCCGGGCATGCCTGCGGCCTGGTCAAGATGCATGATCTCGGGCTGCTGGCGCAGACGCGCGAAATCGACGGCGAAACCGTGCGCGGCTTCACCGTCTTCGTCGGCGGCGGCTTGGGCACTGTCCCGCATCAAGCCAAGGTCTTGGCCGATTTCTGCACCGAAGAGCAGCTACTGCCCTTGACCCAGGCCATCGCGCGGGTATTCGCCCGGCTCGGCGAAAAGAAGAATCGCAATCGGGCCCGGCTGAAATTCCTCGTCGCCAAGCTCGGAATTGAAGATTTCCGCCAACTGGTTCAAGAAGAACTGGAAACCGTGCCGCCCGACCCGCGCCATACCGACTACATCCCAGGCGTCGGCGACTTCGTAAACGCGCCGGCGAAAGCCGGTATGGCGCTCAATGGCGCGCCCTTGCCTGATGGCTTCGCCGAGTGGTATGGCAGCAACGTATACAAGCAAGTGCAGCCCGGCTACAGCACAATCACGCTGAATACGCCGCTGGGCGATTTCACTTCCGAGCAAGGCTTCAAACTGGCTGATATCGCCCGCCAATACGTCGGCGACAACATCCGGCTTTCGGTCGAGCAGAACGTCGTGCTGCGCTGGGTGGCCGATGCCGACCTGCCGGCTATCTACCGCGACCTCCGCGCCATCGGCTTGGGTGATGCCAACGCCGGCACCATCGTCGATATCACCACCTGCCCCGGCACCGATACTTGCAAGCTGGGCATCGCCTCCTCGCGCGGCTTGACCGCCGAACTGCGCACGCGGCTCATCGAGCGCATCAATCTGCTGCCGGATGCCGTGCGCGATCTCAAGATCAAAGTCAGCGGCTGCTTCAATTCCTGCGGCCAGCACCACGTCGCCGACATCGGCTTCTTCGGCAACAGCCGCCGCTCCGGCAATCACAAGATGCCGCACTTCCAGGTCGTCCTCGGCGGACAATGGCAGGAAAACGCCGGCAGTTACGGCCTGGCCTGCGGCGCGGTGCCGGCGAAGACCGTCCCCGATGTCCTCGAAGCCTTGACCGAGCGCTACGTCGCCGAACGCGCCGAGGACGAAAACTTCCAGTCCTGGATCAAGGAGCTTGGGCGCAAGGAAATCAAGGCGATGCTGCAGCCCTTTACCAAGCTGCCCAGCTTTGAAGAGAACCCGAATTACTTCAGCGACTGGGGCGATTCCCGCGTCTACACCATCGACGACATCGGCGTCGGCGAATGCGCCGGCGAGGTGGTGTCGCTCTTCTCAATGGAAATTTCCAAAGCCGAATCGACTCACTTCGAAGCGCTGCTGGCGCTGGACGACGGCGACTATACCCGGGCCGATGAGAATGCCTACAAGGCGATGGTGCTGGCCGCGCGCGCCCTGGTGAGGACCAAATACCTGGATGTCGGCGACGATTACAACAACATCGTGGACGAATTTCGCTCGCGCTTCTATGATACCGAGTTGATCTACGATCGCTTCGCCAAAGGCAAGTTCGCCCGCTATCTCTTCAAACGCCATAACGAAGCGCCGGCGCGCATCAACGAAGACTACGCCCATCAAATCATTGATGAGACGCAACTCTTCATCGAAAATGTCCATACCGCCGAACAGCGCATCAACGGCGTCATCGTCGGCTGAGGGACAACAACTTGACAGCAGTCGTAGGGGCGGGCCTTGGCTCGCCCACAACCGAACAACCTGTGAGGCACACATGACAATCGTACCCAAACGCCTGGGCGTCAAATTCAGTTTGAAACAGGCGCCCCGCCTGCAGCCGGCCGATATCGTGCCGATCTTCCAGCGCTGGATCCAGCAACATACCGTCGAAGGCATGCTTATCGATGTCATCGACTACAAGCATGTGCCCGACGGTCCCGGCATCATTCTGATCGCTGATGAATCGGACTACGCCTACGATCTCGCTGACGGGCAGGTCGGTCTGAATTATATTCGCAAACGCGACCTGCCGGACGACTTCGGCGCTGCCTTGCGCCTGGTCTTTCATTGCGCATTGAAAGGGGCGCAGGCGCTCGAGGCGGAAGCGCCGGATGATATGATCTTCGACTACCGCTCGGCCAAAATCAGCTTTCTCGACCGTATGCATTATCGCAACGACTCCGCCACATTCGGCCGGATCCGCGATGTGATCGCCTCCACAACGACTGATATTTATGGCAGCCAGGTCACAGTGGCGCGCGCTTATGAAGACCCGCGGCGTCTATTCGCCGTTCGCGTCGAAGCGCTATCAGATGACCTTGATCTTGACGACATCAGCAGGCGGCTGAGCGAGAGCCGGCAGACGGCTTAGCCGCAAGCGCATTCGCCGCCCCTTCCTCCAATCAGTTGCCTGAGGCGAAGAAACGCCCGTGCAACGAGCGGTCACTTCGGGTATATTTCTAGTCGCCATTTTCGCCGACCAGCCGCTCGGCGGCAGCGATGAGGGCTACCGCGCCCGCTCAGATCACCGTGCGCCCTCGTCTACCGCAAATGGCGGTTTGACAATTAAGCGAAAGCCGAAACATGACCGCTTACAACTTCGACGAGATCATCGACCGCACAGGCCACCACAGCGCAAAGTGGGGCGCGGTCGAGGGCGATTGCCTGCCCATGTGGGTCGCGGATATGGATTTCCGCTCGCCGCCCTCCGCCATCAATGCCATGATCGAACGAGCGAAGCACGGTGTTTTCGGCTACACCTTCGATCCGCCGAAACTCAAAGATGTGGTCGTCGAGCGCATGAGCCGGCTCTACAATTGGGAGATCACAGCCGAAGATGTGCTGTTCTCGCCCGGCCTAGTGCTGGCGCTCTGCGCCACCTGCAGCGGCTTCGGCGACCCCGGCGATACCGTGCTGATTCAGACTCCGGTCTACGGCTCCTTCTTCAAAGCCGTCCGGGCCAACAAGAAATTCGCCGGCAACATCAATATGCAATACGTCAGCGATGACACTCATACGTTCCACTACGAAAACGACTATGACGAATTCGATATGGTCGCGCGCGACCCGCAAACATCCATCCACCTCCAATGCAACCCGCAAAACCCGGCCGGTTTCATCTATTCCCGCGCCGAGCTGGAGCGAATCGGCGAAATCTGCTTGAGACATAATCTGCTCATCGTCGCCGACGAGATCCACTCCGATCTCATCCTCGAGGGCGAGCACATTCCCATAGCGACCCTGGACGACGAGATCGCGCAAAACACGCTGACCATGATCGCGCCCAGCAAGACCTACAATCTGGCCGGCCTGGCTTGCCCGGTGCTGATCGCGCAGAACAAGGAGATCCGCGAGACGACCGCGGCTGCTCTGCAGAGCATCAGCGCCCACGTCAATATCATGGGTTACGAAGCGGCTTACGGCGCTTACACCGGCGGTGATGAATGGTTGCGGCAAGCGCTGATCTACCTCAAGGACAATCGCGATTTCGCCATCAGTTACATCCGTCAGCATATGCCACAAATCAAAACTACCATGCCGGACTCCACCTATCTGCTCTGGATGGATATGCGCAATCTGCCGATAGACGGAGACATTACAGAATTCTGCAAAGAGACCGCCGGCGTCGCGCCCAGTCCGGGGGAGTTCTTCGGCGACGCCGGCAAAGGCTTCGTCCGCCTGAACTTCGGCTGCCCGCGCTCCACGCTGGAATTGGGACTCGAACGGCTAAGAGCGGCCGTCGACGAACTGGCGCTTAAGGTCTAGCCGACATGCCTCGACCAATGCTGATCGATACCGATGCCGGCTCAGACGATGCCGTGGCGATCGTCATGGCCCTGCGGCACAGTGATGTGGATGTCCGCGCGATCACGGTTGTCGCCGGCAACGTGCCCCTCGAGCAAGGCCTGATCAATTCCCTGTACTTCGCTGAACTCTGTGAAGCCGATGTGCCCGTCCATGCCGGCGCTGATCGGCCACTGCTGCGGGAATACGTCTCCGCCGACTGGTTCCATGGCGCGGATGGGCTGGGTGATTGGGGCGACCGCTACAAGCCGCGTAAATCGCAAGCGGCATCTCAACATGCGGTCGACGCCATCATCGAGACCGCCCGCTCGGCGCCCGACCTCGTCATCGTCACCCTGGGTCCACTGACCAACCTGGCGCTGGCGCTGCGCAAAGCGCCGGATATCGCTGACCGGATATCGCGCTGCGTAGTCATGGGCGGCGCCGCTTGCACCAACGGCAATGTCACGCCGGCCGCCGAATACAATATCTGGTGCGATCCGGAAGCAGCGCGAATCGTCTTTCGTTCTGGCCTGCCGCTGGAGATGGTCGGCTGGGAATTCAGCCAGGGCGATTTCGTGCTCTCCCTCGACGATATCGCTGCGGTACGCGAGCTTAACACACCTTACGCCGATTTCGCGATTGACTCAAATATCAAAGGCATGCGCGGCTACGAGATTCAAACCGGCGAGATCGGCATTTCACTGCCCGATGGCGTGGCGATGGCGGTCGCGCTGGATCCGTCCATTTGCACCGTCAGGAGCCATCACTACGTCGACGTCGAATGTGACAGCGAGCTCACCCGTGGCATGACCGTGGTCGACAAACTCAACCTTGCCGACGATGTGCGCAATGCTGCGGTCTGGCGCGAAGTCACCGCGAATCCGCTCAAACCCTCCGTCTGCTGGGAACTGGACGCCCAGCGCTGGAAGGACCTGCTCTTTCAGCTCCTGCGCTGAATCCGGCGCAACTGCATAGCCGCCCTCACGTAGAAATGTACACAACGTGTTTGTAGGGGTAACCCGGTGGGCCGCCCAAAACATGTTCCGTCCGAGATTTTTGACAAGTGTACTGGAGCAGAAATAATGGATAATCATCCACAGAAACCCAAGAATCAGCGCGACTGGGTCGAGGAGATGGAAGTCGCCGGCAACGAACTGGTCGAGCGCGTCAAGAGCCTGGTCGCCGAAGGCAACGTGCGCCGACTGATCATCCGCAACGCTAATAACGAAGTCCTGATGGAAGTCCCCCTGACCCCGGCGGTCGTAGTCGGCGGCGTCGCCACTGTCGTCAGCCCCGTGCTGGCCGCCCTGGGCGCACTGGCCGCCTTGATCGCCCGCCTCAAAATCGAAATCGTGCGGGTGGAGACCATCGACGAAGACGCCGAAACCATCGAAATCTCCGGCGACGATGTCACCAATATCACGCCGGAAGACTAAACCCGCTTCATACTCTCGCCTGTCAGGCTCTATTCGTAGGGACGAGCAGCGGTTCGCCCACATTTTGCCCACCATACATACTGCCAAAGAATCAGTCAGCGACGACTGAAGCTCAGTGTCTACACGACCTGCGCAGCCCACGCGCCCCAGTGGAAGGCAACTCAATAAACTCAGTGTGCTCGATTAACTCAGTGGCAAATCACCTCGCTCTCGAGAGTCTTCGCATTTCCGCCAGCCGCAATCTGCGATATACTATGGCGCAATAGCCTATGCGCGCATCGGGCCGGTTTTAGTGTACATGAGACCGGCGGCGCCAGCCACAAAACGAGGTAAGCCATGATTGTTAGCGTCTTGCAAGAAAACCTGGCGAAGAGCCTGAACATCGTCACCAAAGCGGTCGACAGCAATCCAGCCTTGCCCGTCCTGGCTAACGTCCTGCTGGAAACGGAAGACTCGCGCCTGAAGCTCTCCGCCACCAACCTCGAGCTGAGCATCACGATGTGGATCGGCGCCAAAGTCGAGCAGAGCGGCAGCATAACCTTGCCCGCCAGGACCTTCAGCGAGTTGGTCAGCAGCCTCTCGCGCGAGCGGGTGGATTTGCGCCTGGACGCCGCCACCCACACCGTGCATCTCCGTTGCGGCGTGCAGACCTCGAACATCCGCGGCATCGACGCCGACGAATTCCCGCCGATCAACCACAACGAAAGCGCCGACCTGCAGCTCGAGGGCGAGACGCTTATCGAGATGATCAACCAAACCGCTTTCGCGGCTGCGCGCGAGCAGAATCGCCCGATTCTGACCGGCGTGTACCTGCAGCTTGATGGACAGAAGCTGACGATGGCGGCGGCCGACGGCTACCGTCTGGCAGTTCGCACGACCGAAATCAGCGAGGACTTCGGCGAGAAACAGGACATGGTCATACCGGCGCGGACGATGAGCGAAATCGCCCGCATAGTCGAAGAAGATCAGGAGGCCGGCATCGCCCTGCCCGCACAGCGCAACAGCGTAACCGTATTCGCGCCGAACGTGCTGGTTTCCTCACAACTGCTGGAAGGGCGCTTCCCCGACTTCGCCTCGATCATCCCGCGCTCCTTCGTCACCTCGACCGTACTCTACACACAAGATCTGCTCATCGTTTGCCAGCGCGCCGAGATCTTCGCTCGTGATAACGCCAACAGCGCCAGCCTCAGTGTCAAGCCGGCGCAGAACCCGGGTGAGCCGGCCGAAGTGCTGATTACCGGCAAGAGCGCCGAACGCGGCGACAGCGAGGGCATGTTGGACGCCACTGCCGAAGGCGAGCCACTCGATATCTCCTTCAACATCAGATACCTCATTGATGTGCTGCGCGTCGTCAAAGAGGAACGCGTGGTCTTCCAGAGCAACGGCCCGGAAAACCCCGGCGTACTCAAGCCCGAGAATCGCGACGACTTCATCCATGTCATCATGCCCATGAGCAAATAGCGCGATCGCTCAAAGGGACTGATCGCTAAGCCTGCACGGACGGTACATCGCCATGATAACGCCGGAAAACGCCCGCCGCCTGCGCCCCAACATGCCTCACTACGGCATCCTGCCCGATAGAGTCGACGCGATGCTGACCTGGGACTGGGTCGAGCGGCAAATGACGGAAGCGCGGAGCTATTGGATCTGCAGCGCCTGTCCCGACGGACGCCCTCATAGCGTGCCTGTCTGGGGCGCCTGGGTTGATGGCGCCCTCTACTTCGGCACAGACAAGCAGTCGATCAAGGCGCGCAACATCCGCCGCGACAACCGCGTTGTCATCCATCTGGAGAGCGGCGACGAGACCGTGATCTTCGAAGGCACAGTGATCGAAGCACAGGTCTCCAAGTCGATGCAGAAACGCATTGGCGAGTGCTACATCGAGAAGTACGTCCTTGATCCGGAGCTTGACGAATCGGGGGCCTTGCTTTTCCGCCTTGTTCCGCAAAAGGTGATGGCCTGGCTGGAGAAAGACTACCCCGCTACTGCCACTTACTGGCTGTTCGATGTCTAAGGTTTGAACTGGGCTAGGCCGCGCTTGCCATTGACGCGCCACTGCGGGTCATCGCGATCGAGTTGCGCCGCCGTCTCGGCCCTAGGCAAGCCGACGACCGGATCGCTCTTGAGCGTGCGCAAACAGAGGACGGGAACATCAAGATAGCTCAGCACATCGGCGAAGGGTGTATGCGCTGGCCAGACGCAGTCAGCAACCGCGCGGCGGTAGTTGGCGTCACCTTTGATGATGACCAGGCAAGCCCGCTCCAGCAGCCGTTGAATGCCCCCGGGCAAATCGCTTAGGAAGCGGCTGCTGTTCCAATAGGGATGCGGCAGAAAACGCAGTTCTTCGGCATTCCAGGCGCTGATGAGACGTTCCGCCAGCTCCGGGGCGCGTTTCCCCATTTCCGCCAGCATGGACCAGACGTCTTGCGTCGTCGCATCGCTGACGAACGTCGGATGCCACTTAAGGCAAATGATTACGCGATCGACGGCATGGCGCAGCAGGCAGTCCGCCAGTACAAGGTCCATCGCCAGTTCGGAACCGGCATTATCGGCGATGATAGTGACGATTCCGCCGGACGCAATGTTTCCGTTGGAGGATGCGCAAAGGCAGGCGAGCAGCGCGTCACGGTCATCCACCAGCCAGTCTTCCGGGCTGATATCCGTGCCTTTTTCTAGCGAGGCGGCGTAACTCAGGTCAATGCGGTTCGCCCAGAGATCAAAGGCGACGGTTTGGCGCAGCGCGTCTTCAACCGAGCCGGCCGGCGCCAAAGCGCGTTCAACGAGCTGCCAGAGCGCGTCGCTGTTCAGTTCCTCCTGTTTTACAGGCAGGACAGGGGCGCGCCCGCCCTCGCGCCGGCGCGCGCCTTCGATGAGGCAACGGTAGGCATAGGTCTCGGCGAAGAACCATTCGGCATTGTGCCAGGTGAGGTCGCCGTAGACGATCTCGCGCTGCCGTTCAATGGCGCGCGACCACGCGGCATGGTCAGGCGCGGACTCAATGTCGAGCGGGCGGATTACATCGCCACTGGCGATTTCGTCACGGAGCTGGGCCAATCGTCGCCTGATGCTCAAAGCATAGTCGGGATTGAGCGCGAGCGTCTCGTCGATGATCGCCGGAAGCCGAACACGCATGGTGTTGTTGGCGAAGGCGTTGCTGTGATCCGTGCGAATCGGTGGCGGCGGCTCTAGAGGAGTTCGCATCGATAGCCTTCAGGTGTTGGTTGCTGATTCAAGCGCCGCGATAGATGGTGACGTACCGTCGTGGTTCGTCGCCGACGCTGGCGGATTGCATTTGCGCTTGACGCGCCAGTTGATGCTGGCGTTTGCGAATCTGAGAAGCTTGCGGTTTGAGGTTGATGTAATCTTCGCCGTCGCGGATCCGATTGATGGCTTGCTGCGCCTCCCAGAGCGCCTCACCGAAGGGATCGGAGTTCTTACGGCCGTTCAAGCGGAAGAGATCGACCAGGAAGTTCTCCATCTGCGTCACGGTATTTGCCCGCAAGACGTAGATCGACAGACCGCGCTTTTCACCATCGGTGATAAGGCGGGGGCGGCGCCGGTAATGCGTCTTCAACGTGACGATCGCTTCGGCGTCGCCGAAGTCATCGGTGAGAACAAGCGGTACTGACAGACGGCGAGCGGCTTGTTCCAAGCGATTGCGGGCGACGCCGTAGGCATAAACGCTGATGGGACGCAAATCGCGCGTCTTCTGCTGGGACAAGTCGTCTCGCATTTCGCTGCGAGTTTGGCCGTTATCGCGGTTGCCGCGGACGATATGCGGATTGGCGGCGCCGGAACTGCGAAGGTTCTGTGCCCCTTGGCGGGCAGGCGCCGACCGCGCGTCCGCTTCACCCACAAAGTCACTGACGAGAATGGCGCCGGTCCGATCGCGCTCGCGGAGTTCAGCCGGCAAGGGGCGGTTGCGCAGCATAGCGTCGACGGCCGAGGCGACATCGGGATGCACGACGAGGCGATCGCGGGCCTGGATTTCGATCATGATGTCGAAGGTCGGCGCAGTACGGCGCTCGAGCACAACTTTCTGTGTCCCGCGCCGCCGCGCCTCGTCGTCAGACAGGGTCACCGACTCGATGCCGCCGATTAGGTCGGACAGAGTGGGATTAAGCATCAAGTTTTCCAGCGTATTGCCGTGCGCCGTGCCGATCAGCTGGACGCCGCGTTCGGCGATTGTGCGGGCCGCCATCGCTTCCAGCTCGCGGCCGATCTCGTCAATGACGATCACTTCCGGATTGTGGTTTTCGACCGCTTCGATCATCACTTCGTGCTGTCTGTCAGGCTGGGAAACTTGCATGCGCCGCGCTTTGCCAACCGCCTCGTGCGGGATATCGCCATCGCCACCGATCTCATTTGAAGTATCAACGATCACGACGCGTTTGTCGCCAGCGCGGACACGCGCCGCCTCGCGCAGCAAGGTCGTCTTGCCGACTCCGGGCGGACCGACAAGGAGGACGCTTTGCCCGGACTCGATCAAATCGGCGATAATGTCTATCGTGCCGTATACAGCGCGGCCGATGCGGACAGTCAAGCCGACGATCTTGCCGCGGCGGTTGCGGATGGCGGAGATACGATGTAGCGAACGCTCGATGCCAGCGCGATTGTCATCGTCAAAGTCGCCCAACTCATCGACCAGTTGGCGCAAGTCTTCTTCTATCACCTCGTGGTCAGAGAGTCGATATTCACCATGAATGTAACGGGCGGTCGGGATCCTCCCCAGGTCGAGAACTACTTCAAGCAGTTTACTCGTATCGCCATATTCGTCTAGCGCATCGCGTATTCTCTTTGGCAGTACACTTCGCAAGATATCGAAATCGTCAGTTATGCGTTTGTCCATGTATTCGGGTGTTGTCCTCCGTTCAATCAGCCGGCCTTTTGGCGCGCAAGCATCTTCCGGTTAATTTCTCGTGCCGCTGTACACTCGCTGGTCGGGATGCTGCAGTGAGCTTCGTCCGGCCAACTGCAGGGTAGCCGCCGGCTTCTGTCGACCGCTCGCGCTCAGTTGGACGCGGTCGAATGACGTCTGACGGATACCGGCGGTCAAATGCTTGACCATGACGGCCTGCTCCAGCCAGGGACTAAAGCTGAGGTCGCGCATGGCGTTTTCCAGCCAGCCTTGATAGCCGCGTACACAGATATACACCGGCAGTTTGCGGCAGCGCTCAATCCTGTACAAAGCAGCAGCGACAATATCGGCCGCTTCGCTCAGTACTTCCGGGTGCACATAGGGCATCACATAGACGCCGTGCTTACCTTCGGAATAGGCGAGATAGGCTTCGACCTGGCCGTCTTTTCGGTAGACCAAGCCTGACATCTCCGCAGACGGTTCCATCACCGACTGGAGGATACGCGGGATCGTACAACCCAGTAGCGCCGCGATGCTGAGTTCATCGGCCGCGGTCTCGGCAGCAATCGGCATGCCCGGTGGAGCGAGACCGTGCCGCAGAGGACTACGCTGCCAGATGACCTGACGGCTGTACACCGCATAACCGGCCCGGCGCATGGTTTCGAAAAGTCGATGGCTTAATTCGATCTCCCCGACGAGCGTGTGCGCGCCGTTTGCGCCCGCCTGCTCCGCCATCGCGTCCAACATGTGCAGCCAAATCGTGTCATCCTCGTCGTCATCCAAGGTCGGCGCAAGATAGACGAGGTGCGCCTTGACGTCGCCCTGGCGATGACGAAATTGGCCGACGACATCCTTGTCGTCGATGTGTCCCAACAGTGAGTGCAAGCCCCGGGGAAACACAATGCTTGACAACAAAGCGCTGTTTTGCCCACGCGCGTCCTCGATCAGTCCCAATTCGCTATGTAAGACAATCGCGTTTTGTTTCAGACGCAGAATTATGGGCAGGTCACGCAACTTCATCGCGTGGGCGTCAGTCTGGCTGACCATGCTAAGCCTAAGCTAAGACATCTCCAACGTCGTATTGACAGCTTCATTGTACCATTTTCCCTCAAAGCAAAACAGCGCCTCGGGCGATCTGAGCCAGATCCGAGGAGCCTGCTTGGCATGTGACGCCGCCTGGGCTCAAACTAAGCAGCGCACTCTGCGAAGCGTTGACAGAGAAGAATGGGCCAGCATAGAGTGACCTTTAACATGACTTGAGAAAGCGGGTATGATTATCAGCACAATTGACAATAGCGAGCACTGAACAATGGACAAGTTGCGCGTTGCCTTCGTGGGAACAGGACGGATATCGGACTTGCATGCTCTCGCCTACCTGGACGACGAGAGAGCCGATATCGTCGCAGTATGTGACAGCGCCAGAATGCTGGCGGAGGCGCGAGGTCGACGCTGGGGCCTGGCCGAGAATCGCATCTTCAGCGACTATCATGAGATGCTGGCCCTGCCGGACATAGACCTGGTGGAGATCCTTCTACCTCATCACCTGCATCATCAAGCAACCTTGGATGCGATTGCGGCGGGCAAAAATGTTTCGGTGCAGAAACCGATGGCGCTTTCCTTGGCGCAGGCGGACGAGATGGTGGCCGCGGCCAAGGCTGCTGGAGTCACCTTCAAGGTGTACGAGAATTTCGTCTTTTACCCGCCGGTCCAGCGGGCCAAGGCATTAATCGACAACGGTGAGATTGGCGACCCGCTGACGATTCGCATCAAGAGCAATTCCGGCATCAGCCCAACCGAGTGGGAAGTGCCCGGCTCGGCGCGGGCCTGGCGGCTGAACCCGGAAGAATGCGGCGGCGGTCCGCTGGTATTTGACGATGGGCACCACAAGTTCGCCTTAGGCTGGCATTTTATGGGCATGGCGGAGGAAGTTCATGCCTGGATCGGCAGCACGGAAATCGCTCCTGGCCAATATCTCGACGCGCCGGCAATCGTTTCCTGGAAATTCCCGGACAATCGCTACGGCTCACTGGAAGCGGTGTATTCGCCAGAGCTGGTGTTGGATACGCGCCACTACGCGCAAGACGATCGCGTCGAAATCACTGGCAGCAAGGGCATCATCTGGGTGACGCGGGGCCACGGCAAGATGATGGATGTGCCGCCGGTGCTGATGTACAAAGATCGGCAGACGCGCAGTTTCTCCGACATGTCGGTCGGCTGGGAACACAGCTTCATCAATTCGACGCGTCAGATGATCGATGCCTGGTATACCGGCGACGCGCCGCAATTGACGGGTGAAGATGGCCGAGAAGTCTTGCGCTTTGCCCTAGCGGCGCAGGAGTCCGCCCGTCTTGGCCAGGCGGTCAAGCTCTGAGACTTTCCGCTTCTATTCGCGGATGTTAATGGCATCGCCTTCCATGCTGATTATCGTCGTGAGGGCGTGAATCGGCACATCGTATTTTTCCAGCACGGCGGCGCGGCCGCCCTCGAAGCTCTTTTCCACGATGACGCCGACGCCGACAAGATTGGCATTGGCGCTGGCGACTATGCGCGAGAGAGCCAGCAGCGTTTTGCCGGTCGCCAAAAAATCGTCAATGATCAAGATATTTTCGCCGGCGTGGAGGAATTCCGCCGAGACGAGAAGCAGTGTTTCGCCGCCTTTTGTATGGCTTGGCGCCGTCTCTAGGAAGACCGGGCCGGACATGGTAATCGGCTTCTTTTTGCGGGCGTAGACGACCGGCACATTCATCTCGATTGCGGTCATCAGCGCAGGCGCAATTCCTGAGATCTCGGCGGTCAAAATGCGGTCGACCGGGATTCCAGCGAATCGTTCGGCGAAGGCGGCGCCCATTCCGGCCATCAGACTGGGATCGAGCTGGTGATTGATAATGCTGTCCACCTTGAGGATGCCATCACCAAGATTGATGCCTTCGGCGCGGATTCTTTCGATCAATGCTTTCATCGGCTAGCTCCTGCTTGAATCGTGCTTCAAATGGCAGCGACAAGTGCCCGCCAGAGCAGAAAGCTGCCCATACCGGCGAGGATAGTTAAGAGTAGATTGCCCCAACGCCAGGCAACCAGCAGAGCGGCCAGCCCGCCGATCAAGTATGCGTTGGCGAGCGTCAATGCCGGGACACCGTCGCGAATGAGAAGCTCGGGCGCAATAATGGCTGAGAGCAATGCAACAGGCACGAAGCGCAAGCCGCGCAATGCGCGTTCGGGCAGACGGACCTTGCCTACCGCCGCCAAGACTGGATAGCGAACGATAAATGTCACGAGCATCATGCCGATTATGAGGGAAATTTCTTCTCGCGTCATCGTTCCGCCTTCGGCATTTGTCCCGGCCGGGAGCGCGCTAGCGCTGCGTCAGAACGCGTGTGATCTGCTCGAGATGGTCAAGGTCATGCAAGCCGACCTGCATCGCGGCATCGGTCATGGTGAAGCTGTCGCGTTCCGGGTGAATGCCGCCGCGTTCCCACTGCTGCGGCGCAAGCGCAGCAAAAAACTGGATGAGACGCCCCCGAGATGACCGCAAGGCGCGGTACGAGTCTTGCAGATCCTCTTGCTGATAAGTGCGTTCTATCGCCATCGCCTCATGGTCGTAGCCGGGAAGTTGAGGGTGGTCTTGATCCCGCATCATAAGGGCGCGTTGATAGAAGATATCGTCGAAGTCTCGCAGATGGCAAAGGATCTCGATGATCGACCAACCATCGGCGCCATCACGGAAGGCGCGGGCTTGGTCGCCTGTCACATCCTTCAGGACGTGGCCGAGCGTCTCGCAAGTCAAGCGCATCATGGCGATATGGCGCTCGCGCACCTGTGGTAAGGTCGTTTGCACATTTGTCATGAACTGCCCCTGTCGTCGGATAAACCTATCGCATTCTAATTGGACTTGCGCGCTGACGCCACATCGCAGCCGGCAGATCGCCTATGCCAGCGCCCAAAGATTGACGCGATTGTCTCCGCCGCCGCTGACCAGCATAGAACCGTTCGGATTGAAATCCAGGGCGAGGACTGGTCGGCTGTGCCCTTCGACTGCGCACAACTCGTCCAGGGAATCAGAAGCCCAAAGACGAATCATGTTATCGCGACCGCCGCTGGCCAGCAAACCGCCATCGGGCGAGAAGGCCAGCGCGTCAACGCCGCCGGCATGGGCCGGGATTGCGATCGGTCCGCAAGCGCCGTCAGGCCAAAGGCGAATCGTCATGTCTTTGCTGGCGGAAGCCAGGATGCTTGAGCGAGGCTGACCGGCGAGATCGCGAATCCAGTCATCGTGTTCGCCGAGCAAGGTCGACTCCTGTAACGCGTCAAGGTGCCAACAGAAGATTCTGTTGTCGCGACCGCCGGAGAATAGCCGCTCACCCCTTTGGTAAAATGCGAGCGCGGTCACTTCATCGCTGTGCCCCGGCAGGCAGGCGAGCGACTCACCGCTGGCGGCGTCCCAAAGACGAATCATACCGTCGGCGCCGCCGCTGGCGAGGAGGCGCCCATCCGGAGCAAACGCGACCGCGTCAACGGAGCCATCATGGCCACAGAGCGTGGCGATTTCTAAGGCATTTGAGTCCAAGAGCTGCCAGAGTGCAATGGTCGTATCAGCGCTGCCGGAAGCCAAGAGCTTGCCATCGGGGCTGAAGGCGATATCTTTGACCGGGGCGGAATGCGCGGTTAGTCGCACAGTGGGCGCAGCGCCGAAGCTCCTCAGATAGAGCGCAATGCCGTCGCCGCCGGCGATTGCCAACATGCTACCGCTTGGTGACCAGCGGACCTGCGATATCCAGCCGAAACTCGCCGCGCTTCGACTTCGCAAGCGCGACACATTGTTGCGATCGATCCGTTCGTAAGTCAAGCCGTCAGATTCCCGCTGTTACAAGAAAGGGCGCAAGAACTTGGCATGGCGGCGCAGCAGTATTCCAGTTCAGGTTCAGCGATTATAATGGCAGTTGATCGAACTGCACGAGAGACGCTATGAGCAGAATTAAAACCTCGCTGAGCGAAATCCGCCAGCTTGATCGGGCTTATGAGTTGGCGATTCCGCAGGACTTTCTCGATGAGAACAGCCATGTGAATGTCCAGTATTATTTGCACCTTGTCGAACGTGGCTTGGGCAGGGTTTTCGAGCGAGTCGGGCTGGGAGCGGTTTACGCGGCGGCGGATCCCTATGGCAACTTCGCGTTGGAGCAGCATATTCGGTACTTCGCCGAGATCCTGGTGGATGAGCGTGTAAGCGTGCATATCCGGCTGGTCGATCTGTCCTCCAAACGGGCCTATTTCATGGGCTTCCTGATGAATGAAACTCGTGAGCAGCTTTCTGCCATCGTCGAAGTGGTGATGATGAATGTGGACATGATAGCGCGGCGTGGCGCGGCCTTTCCCGCGGATTCTTACCGCGACCTCGAGACCATGCTCAGGCGGCACCAAGAACTGAAATGGGAGGCGCCGATCTGTGGGGTGATGAGCGTCTAGCGCGCCAAAGCGATGGACGGAGATGAAATCACCAGCCCTCGGGCTGATTTCTCAGTAAGGAGCCAGTCACAATTCTCGCGGGTATGACGTCATGACAGCGATCCCATCATCGGTGACGACGACATTGTCTTCGATGCGGACGCCGCCAACTCCGGGGATGTATACGCCCGGCTCAATGGTGAAGACCATACCCGGCAGCAATTCCTGCTGGTTGCCTTCGACGATGTTGGGCAGTTCGTGTACGCTCAAGCCAAGACCGTGCCCCAAACGATGTATAAAGTATTCTCCCAGGCCGGCCTTTTCGATCACGTCGCGCGCGACGCGATCGACTGCTTCACAGGTTAGGCCCGGGCGGGCAAATTCACGCGCGGCTTTGTTGGCCTTGTAGACCGCGTCGTACATCGCTCGCATTTGCGGGGTGGGCTGGCCCTGGCAAAAGGTACGCGTGATATCGGCCGGATAGTCCTGGTAGCGAGCGCCAAAGTCAATCAGGAGGAATTCGTTCTCGCCCCAGACACGGTCGTCGGAATTTCCATGCGGCAAGCCGGATTTTTCACCCGATAGCACCGTAAGGAAGGCGAGCCCCTGCGCGCCACGGTCCAGCATTTCCGCGCCGAGTCGGTCGGCGATCTGTCTCTCGGTCATGCCTGGCCGCGCCCAAGCCATCGTGGCCTGCAAAGCAGCTTCGCTAATGTCAATCGCTTTCTGCATATTGGCGATCTCTTCGGGCGCCTTGCGCGCGCGCAGATTGAGGAACAGGTCGCCGATGTCCAGCGCTTCAGACGGGTTGACGCCCGCGCGTTCCAGCGCCAGCCACTCAAAGAGGCGCAAGGTCTGCCCGTCCAAGGCACAGCTGGCGCTTCCCGACAGCAGGGCGGCTACGGCTTCGGCGAAAGCTCCATCATAGCCGTCCGCATCCCGCCACATGAAGCGCCTCGCCTCCAAGTCGGGCCGGGCCTCCAGTTTTACCACTTCAAGTTCGGGGATGATGAAGGAAAGCCCTTGACCACTATAGAGGCCGAGAATCGGGCGCTCCGACAAGTGAAAGTGCAGCCCGGTGAAGTAGACCATGTTTTCGCCCGGGACAAATGCCACCAGGTCCGCCTCGCTGCTTTCGAGCAGGTTGTCCAGCCGTTTCAGATAGTCGATCGCCACAGTCGCCTCCTTATCGCAGTTGTCAGGAGTTTAGAACAGCGCCATGTTTTCGTCCACCGCTGCGGAGCGCAAGATCACGAATAAAAGCGGGCAGAGCCTCGACAATGCCTTAGGGCCTTCACCGGCGGGTGAATCCGGGCGGTCTATGCTATAAACGGATTGATGACGTCGGCCGAATATGATGTAGGCAATCTCCCGATGCGCTTGGATTACCACTTGCTAGATGTATTCACCGAGGAGCAGTTTGGCGGCAATCAGTTGGCCGTTTTCCCGGATCCGCCCGAGGACCTGTCACCGGTCACGATGCAGCAGATCGCGCGGGAGCTGAATCTATCCGAAGTGACGTATCTATTTCCGCCGGTGGACCAGGCCAATGACTACAGGCTGCGCATCTTCACGCCGGCGGCGGAACTGCCAATGGCCGGTCATCCTACCGTCGGCACCGCCTTCGCCCTGGCTCATCTTGGCGGACTCGGCAACTTGCGGAGCGAGAGAACTGTTGTTTTCGAAGAAGGCATCGGTCCGATCACCGTCACCATAGAAGCGGACGCAGACGGACGGCCGGGAGACGTGTGGATGCGACAGCCGCTTCCACAATTTGGCAAAGTATTCCATGATCGTCGCCGGATTGCGGAGATGCTGTCGCTCGATGAGGAAGACCTGCTGAATGGCGTGCCGCTGCAGGTGCTTAGCAGCGGGCTGCCATTCCTGTTTGTGCCTGTACGTTCGCTTGAGGCAGTAAAACGAGCGCAACTGAGGCAAGACAGGTGGTTGAACTTGTTGGCCGGGAGCAGCGCGGCAAATGTGTTCATCACGACGCCGGAGACCGTGTCCGAAAGCGCGGCAGCGCACAGCCGGATGTTCGCGCCGGCGCTTGGCGTCAGTGAAGACCCGGCGACCGGCTCCGCGACCGGCCCGCTCGGCGCTTACCTGCTGAAATACGGCTTGGCGGCGGAGGAGGAAATGATCTGTGAGCAGGGCTTTGAAATGGGTCGACCGAGCATCATACGCGTTCGGATAGAGCGCGACGGCTCTGACATGTCCGGCGTTGCAATTGGCGGGCGCTGCGCATACATGGGTTACGGTACGCTGCTGATCAACTGAACTGGATTGGCCGGACAATATGCTAGAATCAAGCTTATTCGAGACGGCAGGAATCGAACATGCGCAGCGCAGCCATCGACCATTTTGACGCGCGGGCGGTATTCCGTGGTTTGCTGGATGGCGACGACTATCGCAACCGCGTGGCCGGCAGTTGCATCTATCGCTGTCCCCGTTGCGATCATCGCATTCGGTTTCGCTGGCGCAGCTTTTATCAAGCGAATGGCAGGTCGGTATTCAGGCGTCAACTGCGGCGCGTCTTCGATGATTTAACGCCCAATCTTCCGGCCGATGAACAGGGATTCCTCGACTTCTATTGTCCGACATGTTCGGCGCCAACGCGCATCATCTTCAGCGCGCACGATTACACCAAGATCGCCTACCACTTCGACATCTACGCCGCGCTGGTGGGCGGAGGGAAGCCGGGCAAATGAAGAGTCTATTGGCGACCCTGCACGATTGCGACCCGGGCATGCTGCCGGCGCTGGCGGAAGTCTGGCGAATAGAAAGCAAGAGCCTGTCCAATGATGACTTGATCCGTCTGCTGCAGCAGGCGATGCTTGATCCGGAGAAGGTGGAAGCGGCATGGGACAAGCTCGATGAGCCGGCCCGGGCCGCTCTGCAACTGCTGGTCAGCAGCGCCCAAGGCCGGATGAAGGTGGGACAATTTGAGCGCTTCTATGGCGAGATCCGCAAGCTGGGACGAGCGCAAATCGAAAGAGACAAGCCTCATATACAAGGACAGAGCCTGGCCGAAACGCTGTATTACCGCGGCTTTATCGGAG
>JAPOYU010000110.1 GCA_026706395.1 Chloroflexota bacterium | reverse complement strand
TGCGCGGGCGGAATATCGCGCGCGCCATCGTCTTCCTGCCCCATGTTGTCAGCGTAGCGGCCGTGGGCATCATCTTTCAGTGGATCCTGGAGCGCAGCTCGGGCTTGTTGAATTATTATCTGGGCTTATTGGGCGTCAATCCGCCAATCAACTGGCTGGGCGACCCGGACTCGGCCATGCCGGCCATCGCCATCACCACCATCTGGTGGACGGTCAACGGCAATATGATCATCTACCTGGCTGGCTTGCAGGATATCCCGGAGGACTTGTACGAGGCGGCCCGGATCGACGGCGCGGGCCGCTGGCAAGAGGTGCGCTACGTTACCATCCCGATGCTCATGCCGGTCAACGCCTTCGTCATCCCGCTGACGGTCATCGCCTGCTGGCGCGTCTTCGGCCAGGTCTTTGTCATGACCCGCGGCGGCCCGCAGGGCAGCACCTTCACCGTCGCCCAATTCATTTATGAGACCGCCTTTGTGAACTTCAATATGGGTTTGGCCTCGGCCGCCGGCGTCATCCTGATGCTCATCACCCTCAGCTTTACCGTCGTTCAGTTACGCGCCATGAAGGTGATTTAGCATGAGTGAATCCTGGCGCAAGGACAGCGTCTACCGCGATGGCTCGGTCAACTATGGACGGCTGGCGCTCTATGCCATCATGATCTTCGTCGCCATCATCTGGGGCGCTCCCTTCATCTGGATGTTCGTCACCTCAATCAAGCCGGATAACGAGGTCTTTAGTTACCCGCCCACCTGGTGGCCCGATGAGCCGACACTTGAATTCTACACGCGGCTCTTCGAATCCTTCCCCATGTTGCAGTGGTTCCGCAACAGCCTGATCGTGGCGACAATCACCACCGTGCTGACCCTGGTCACCAATATCTTGGCTGCGTATCCGCTGGCGCGCATGCGTTTCCGCGGCCGCAAAATTGTCCTGCTCATCATTTTGTCGACCTTCCTTCTGCCTGGCGAGATTCTGCTGGTGCCGCTCTTCCTGGGCATGATCAAATTCAAGCTGGCTAACACCTATTTCAGCATCGCAGTGCCGGCGGCGGCCAATGCTTTTGGCGTCTTCTTGATGACACAATTCTTTTTGTCCATCCCGGTCGAGCTGGAGGAAGCGGCGCGATTGGACGGCTGCAGCCGCTTGGGTCTGCTCTGGCGCATCTTCATCCCGCTGAGCAAGCCGGTCATCGCTACCGTCGCCATCTTCACCTTCGTCCGCAGTTGGAACGATTTCTTCTGGCCGCTCATCATCAGCAATACGGACGCGACCCGCACCGTGCCGGTCGGCCTGGCGGTCTTCGTTGGGCGCGGGCTTTCGATGCGCTTCGGCGTCATCATGGCCTCGGCGGCCGCTGCCACTATTCCGGCGGTGATCTTCTTCCTGCTGTTGCAGCGCTACTTCGTCCGCGGCATCTCCACGACCGGATTGCAGGGCTGATACTTTGCCACTGAGGCACAGAAGCAAGACCAAGAAAGTAATGAATAGATTTACCACCGAGTACACCGAGGAAAAGAGAGGACCCTGAGTAAAACCATTAAGAAATGTTCTGGCAGCGAAAGTTAGACAGAAGAGCGGCGACAACAGTTGCGTAAGCGGCGAAGACAAGTGAAGGCCTCTGTGTCCATAAAATCACTCGGTGTCCTCGGTGGTGTAAAAAGCATTTGATTGCATTGACGAAAGATTAGCATTACTTAGTTAGAACTACTGAGCGCACAGAAAAATGGCTGGGCTGATGCCCAAAGCGGTTGCGGTTGAGGAGACGGATTTCCATGGCTGGGACGGAGTGCGTCTGAGCAACGGCATGATCGACGCCGTCTGCGTGCCCGAGATCGGCGGTCGCTTGATGCAATTCAGCCTGGGCCCGCATGATTATCTCTTCATGAACCCGGATCTGCTGGGCAAACGTTTCACATTTGAAGAACATGCTGGCGATGGCACGATCGTCAACTGGAAGAATTACGGCGGCGCCAAGACCTGGCCCGCGCCGCAAGGTTGGGATGGCGAGGGGCAGTGGCCCGGTCCGCCCGATCCAGTTCTCGATTCGGGGCGCTACGAATATGAAACAAACCAAGATGATGCCAGCGCCTCAGTTCTAATGACTAGCCCGCCCGATGAGCGCTCCGGTCTGCGCATCCGACGCTTGCTCAGCGTGGAAACCGATAACTCGCGCCTGCTGATGGATTTGTCCTTTGAGAACATCTCCAATAGAGAAATACGCTGGTCAATCTGGGATGTCGCGCAGATGTTGTGCCGCACGGCCGACTGTAAGTTGAACGATGACTGCTGGCTCTACATCCCTACCGATCCCGCGCGCGAGCGACCCTACGAGATCATGTTCGGCGACGACAATCCGCAGTATCAGTTGGATGCTGAGAGCGGCCTGCTGGCGGTGCAATATCAAGGCATCGTCGGCAAGATCGGCGTACACAGCCCGGCCGGTTGGATCGCCTTCGCCGACAAGCAGTCGGGCTTCGTGCTCTGCATGCAATTCCCCTACGAGCCTGATGCCGAGTATCCCGATAATGGCGCGACGGTGGAATGCTGGACGGAATCGCCCGGCGCGCCCTCGCCGATTCCAATTCGCTCGCCCGGATATATTCTCGAGGCAGAAGTCCTCAGCCCACTTTGCACCTTACAGCCGGGCAAGGTCGCATCGCAGCGCGTGACCTGGTCGGCTGCGTTTTGCCCGGCGCCGATTGTTGCGGTCACCGATTTCGGCTGTGCGCATCGGACGCTGACAGTCAATTTGGACGGCGGCTGGGCGCGAATCCGAGGTATTTTTGGTTGCTTCCTCGATGGTCGCGCGGAAATCGAATGCCTCGACGAAGCCGGGGATGTCGTCAGCCGGCTTGACCTCGGTCCGGTTTCGCCCTTGCGCGTCCTGCGCCTTGATGCAGCCACGCAGCTCAATGACGCGACAAGCCTAATACGTCTGAATATCCTAGACATGGATGGAACTTACGCTGGCACACTTGACAGTATATTGCTTAATGAATCGGTACAGTCATCTAGTGGAGCATGAAGAATGACCAAACAGTGGACGCCCGAAAAAGCCAATGACTGGTACGCTTCGATTGACCCCATCCGCGGCTGCAATTACCTGCCGCGCAGTGCCGTCAATTCGACCGAGATGTGGCAGGCCGAATCTTTCGACCCCGATACTATTGCCGAGGAACTGGCTTGGGCGGCGGCAGCTGGTATAAACGGCGTGCGCGTATTCCACCAGTTTCTCGTCTGGCAGAGCGATCCCAACGGCTTGAAAAGCCGCATTGACCAGTTCCTAGATATCGCGGCGAGGGAGGGCATCAAGGCGATGTTCATCCTCTTTGATGATTGCGCCTTCGCCGGCAAGGAGCCCTATCTTGGAAAGCAAGACGACCCCGTACCGAACACGCATAACAGTGGCTGGACGCCCAGCCCGGGCTTGAAGCGCGTCGCAGATCGCAGCGTTTGGCCCGAGCTAAGGGAATACGTGGTGGATATGGTCGGCAATTTCGCCGATGACGAACGTGTACAGATCTGGGACCTGTACAACGAACCCGGCAATAGCGAATTGGGCGAGACGAGCCTGCCGCTGGTGGAAGCGGCTTTCGCCTGGGCGCGCGAAGCTGGCGCGCAACAGCCGCTGACAACCTCGATCTTCCGCGGGCATGAGGGCTATGCGATGGAGCAACGGATACTGGAGTTGTCAGATGTCACTTCCTTTCATCATTACGGCGATACCGGCGTCGACGCGGTCATCCAGCGCTGTCAGGCTTACGGACGCCCTGTCATTTGTACCGAGTGGCTGCGGCGGGTCGTCGGCCAAACCGTGCAGCTGATCCTGCCTATTTTCGCCCGCGAACGCATTGGCTGGTACAACTGGGGCTTGGTCGCCGGGCGGACGCAGACTTATCTCGATTGGCGCCGCGAATTGAATACCCCCGAAAATACTTTGTGGCAGCACGACCTGTTCCACGCCGACAGCAAACCCTACGACGAAGCGGAAATCGAACTGATCCGATCATTTGCCTTTGAGGATCAGGCGGACGAGTAGACGTTCGACTTCGAATGTCATGGCGCGGAGTCACAGGCGGCGCGAGTGCTCCGGTTGTGATCTAGACGATGCCATTCTGAAGCAAATAGATGATCACAGACAGCGTAAACGGGCTGATCAAGGTCGTCGTCATAATCAGACTGAGAGCCAGGTCCTTATCGGTATCGAACTCGTAGGCGAGTATGATCGTCAGCACGGCGGTGGGCATACCCGCTTGCAGAATGAAAGCTAAGCGCGCGGCGCCATCCAGGCTGAACAGCGATGCGACGGCGACTCCGATTAGCGGCGCTAACAGCAGACGTATCACTGTGCCAGATAACAGGAGTCGCCAGCGATCGGGCTTGCGGAATCCACCCAATTGCAGACCCAGCAGCACAAGCATCAATGGTATCGACGCATCAGCAAGCAGTTGTGACGTGCGGCTAAGCGCCGGCGGCAATTCCACTATGCCGGCCGCCTTTAGCGAAAAGGCCACGACAAGCGCGTAGACAACCGGTGTACGCAGAACGCTCTGAAATGATTTCAGCATCGACGCCTTGCCGCTCGAGGAAACGTAGGGACCCAGCGTCCAAGCCACAGTGGAACCGGCGATGTAAATGATCACCGCATAAGTCAGCGCTTCGGCGCCAAAGGCAAAACTGACAATCGAAATGCCGAAATTGGCCCCATTAAAGACGAAAGTAGAGACCAGAGTAGTGGCGCGTTCCCCCGATTTGATATTCTGCCAGCGGAAAAAAACAAGGGAGAACGCTAAGATCGCAGCAAGAAGCGCAAGGGTAGCGAAATAGACACGCAGAAAATCGCCGCCGCTGATGTCTCGCGTGTACAGCGCGTTGAATGCCAGCGCCGGCGAAAAAACGTGGAACATCATGCGCGAAATCATCGCCGGGTTGGTATCGAAGCGGCGCCGCAAATAGAAGCCGACGCCGGCGATCGCCAGCACCGGAATCATGTTGTCAATGAAGATTTGGAACAGTTCGAGCACGCGTCAGCTCAAATCGTCTGCGGAGCCAGTTGAGCGCCGATGATACGCCGATGCCTACAAATCGTATAGGTGCGACGCGATGGGGCGCCCACAATTTAGCGCGGCAAAGCCGGCGCGCAGCAAAGCACCAGTTCCTTCGCCGCACGCACCTCATCCAAGCGGCGGACGGGCGCGGTGTGCGGCGCACTGAGCAGCGTTTCCGGCTCCGTGCGCGCTTCCTCGGCGATCTGTTCCATCGCTTCGACAAAGGCATCGAGATCGTCTTTGACTTCGGTCTCGGTCGGCTCGATCAGCAGCGCTTCGGGCACGATCAGCGGGAAATAATTTGTCGGCGGGTGGAAGCCGTAATCCATCAGCCGCTTCGATATGTCCAGCGCGTGCACCTCGTCGACGCCGTCGATATGCCCCTCGAGCACGAATTCGTGACCGCAATAGCGCGGATAAGGCACGTGGTATGTGCGCATCAGCCTGGCGCGCAAGTAGTTGGCGTTGAGCACGGCGTAGCGCGTCACATCGCGGATGCCGCTGTCGCCATAGACGCGGATGTAGGCATAGGCGCGGAGGTGCATGCCGAAGTTGCCGTGAAAGGCTTTCATGCGCCCGATGCTCTTCTCCGGCATCACGAAGCCGTAGAGCGGGGCTACACCCCCCCCTAAATCCCCCCCCATCGCAATGGAGGGGGACTTTTCCAACCGCGCGTATTCCGCCGACATCGGCGATTCGCGTGATGCGCTCACCCTCCCTGATGCTTCGAGCCGGGAGGAGGATGGAGGGCTTGGCCCTCCGTCCTCAACAATGTCGACGATCGGTCCCGGCAGATAGGGCGCCAGCTTGTTGTTGACGCCGACCGCGCCGCTGCCCGGCCCGCCGCCGCCGTGAGGGGTGGAGAAGGTCTTGTGCAGGTTGTAATGCATCACATCGAAGCCGAGCTCGCCCGGCTTGACCACGCCCATCAGCGCGTTCATATTGGCGCCGTCCATGTACATCAATCCACCGGCGTCATGCACAGTGTCGATGACCTCGAGGATGGTCGACTCGAACAGTCCGAGGGTGCTGGGCACGGTGATCATCATTCCGGCGATGCGATCGCGCAATTCGCCCTCGCAGGCAACGTGAAGCGCGCTTGTATCGACGTTGCCCCGGGCATCAGCGGGTAGCTCGCGCACTTCCATGCCGGCCATCGTCACCGTCGCCGGATTCGTCCCGTGGGCGCTGTTCGGCACGAGGATGATATCGCGCTGGCCCTCTCCACGGTCGATGTGGTACTGCCGGATCATCAGGATGCCGGCGAATTCGCCCTGGGCGCCGGCTGCCGGCGTCAGGCTGACCGCCGCGAAGCCGCTGATTTCGCCCAGCCACCGCTGCAGCTCGTGCATCAAGAAAAGCGCCCCCTGCGCGCCCGACTCGTCTGTCAGCGGGTGAAGCTGGGCGAAGCCGGGCAGGCGCGCCGCGTCTTCGTTGAGCTTGGGGTTGTATTTCATCGTGCAGGAGCCCAGCGGATACAGCCCTTGGTCGATGGAATAATTGAGTTGGCTCAGCTTGACAAAGTGCCGCACCACCTGCACCTCACCGACTTCCGGCAGCGGCAGATCGTCGCGCATCAGTTCTATCGGCAGTTGCGCCCGCGGCACATCGCATTCGGGCAGGTTGACGCCACTGCGTCCCGGCGCGCCGATATCGTATATCAGTGGTTGAAGAGACTGCGTAGATACCGGAGCTTTCATCAGCTAAGCCCTCCCAAAACTTCAGCCAGCCGGTCGATTTCGTCTACCCCGTTCGTCTCGGTTACACAGAGCAGCATATGATCTTCCAAGTGGAAATAATGCGGGCCCAGGTCATAGCCGCCGATGATGCCTTCTTCGAGCAGAGCGTCGTTGATTTCGGCGACCGGTCGCGGGCAAGCAACAAGGAACTCGTTGAAGAAGGGCTTGCTCATATCGACGCTGTAGCCCTCCAGGCGATTGATCTGTTCCGCGGCGTAATGCGCCTTGTGGTAATTTAGTTCGCCCACCTGGCGCAAGCCGTTCTTGCCCATCAGCGCCATGTATATCGCGGCGGCCAACGCCATCAAGCCCTGATTGGTGCAGATGTTGCTGCTGGCGCGCTCTCGCTTGATATCCTGCTCGCGCGGGCGCAGTGTCATAACGAAAGCGCGCTTGCCATCGGCATCGCGAGTCTCGCCTATGATGCGCCCGGCGATACGCCGCACATATTTCTGACGAATGGCGAAATAGCCCAGGTAGGGTCCGCCAAAGCCGAGCGGCACGCCCATTGGCTGGCCCTCGCCGACGACGATATCGGCGCCCAGTTCGCCTGGACTCTTGAATAAGGAAAGCGCCATCGGGTTGGCGACGACGACTAGCAGCGCGCCAGCAGCATGCACCGCCTCGGCGACCGTCGACAGGTCGTCGATCTGGCCGAAGAAGTTGGGATACTGCAGCGCAAGCATCGCCGTGTTGTCATCGAGCATCTCCAGCAGGTCGACGATTTCGCCGCGGCCGCGATCGCCGATGATCCGTATGTCGCGCCCTTGGTGGTATGCCCGGACGACTTCGCGGTATTGCGGGTGGATGGCGTGGCTGAGTATGACCTTGCGGCGTCTGAGTCGGGCGACTTCGAGGGCGACGGTGACCGCTTCGGCCAAGCTGGTTGCGCCATCATAGTGGCTGGCATTGGCAGCGTCCATGCCCGTCAGCGCGCACATCATGCTCTGGTATTCATAGGTTGCCTGCAGCGTGCCTTGCGATATCTCCGGCTGATAGGGCGTGTAAGCCGTGTAGAACTCGCCGCGCAGCAGGATGTGATTCACCACCGACGGAATGAAATGATGATAGGCGCCGGCGCCGCGGAAGATGGCGAAGTCTTGCCCGTGGTCGTTCGCCTCGCTGATGGCAAGCATCTCGGCGGCGACCTCCATTTCGCTCATGGGCGGCGGCAGGTCCAAGCCGGGAAATCGGTGGGACGCCGGCACCGCCTCGAATAAGTCGTCGATGCCTTGGGCGCCGATCTCCGCCAGCATGGCGTCGGTTTCGGCGGGTGTATGCGGTATGTAGCTCACGATTGAAGAAGCCTCTCGCTGGGATATGCAGAAGTGGAAGGCGAGTCGCTCAGCGGCTGTCGCAGTAGGCGTCGTAGGCGGCCGCGTCCATCAGCCCGTCGAGGCCGGCCAGATCAGCAGCGCGGATTTTGACCATCCAGCCGGCGCCGAAGGGATCGGCATTGACCGTCTCCGGTTCATCCTCGAGCGCGGTATTGACTTCGACGATTTCGCCCGGTACGACGCTGTATAGCTCGGCGGCCGCTTTGACCGATTCGACTTCGCCAAAGGAATCACCAGCACCGATGTTATCGCCGGGGTCTCTGAATTCGACGTATACGATATCGTTGAGCTGGTCTTGCGCGTAGTCGGTGATGCCGATGGTGACGAGATCGCCATCGAGGGAGAACCACTCGTCTGATTCGGAATATTTCAAGTCTGCCGGTACTTTCCATTGGCCCATCTGTAGCTCCTTAAAAGAGGTTTAATCAAAACGAGCGCATCTCTTGCCGAGAATGCGCCCTGTCGGTTGGTATGACCTTCAGAGAATCTTGCCCCAAGGGTCCTTTTGCCTGAGAGTTTCACGCGAGTTGGCTACTCGTCGCTTGCCCCTTCGGCGTTTCGCGCACTTGCGAAATCTCTCCCCTTGCGACAAATTCATTGTAGCGGGTTTGTGGGTCGCCCGCAACGATTTGGATGTGATTTCGGCGGACAAGGGCGATGCTTTTCGCCTGTATGCGGCGGCTCGAACTTGATATCATCATGTACGGTTGCTCTATTGGGCGGCGCAATGCGAGAACAACTTCCGACTTCCACGACAAGGCCACCATTCAGCCATCTCATCCTGTACGGTCTAATCGCCGGTCTGATCATCGGGATTTCGGCTCTTGCCGTCTTTCTGCTGATTGATCGCTTCAGCAGCCGGGGCAAGAGCGAAAACGCCCAGATCCAGGACATTACTGCTGACTTCGATGGCACGATAGCTATCGATCCACCGATCGCAGTTCCAGACATCAAGCTTGCCAACAGCGACAATGAGCTTGCCGGGCTGAGCGACTGGCGCGGTCAATTCGTGCTGCTTACCTTCGGCTTCACCCATTGTCCCGATGTCTGTCCCTTGACACTCAGCGAGTTCCAGCGCATACAGTCTCAACTTGGGCGGCTGGCGGACGAAGTGCAATTCGTATTCGTCAGCGTCGATGGCGCGCGCGACAGCCCCGCCGTTCTCCGCGAGTATTTCTCCTTTCGCGGATATGACGAGATAATTGCCTTAACAGGCAGCGAAGAAGTCATCCGCGCTCTAGGCGCCCCTCTCGGCTTGGCTTTCGAAGTCGGCGAAGAACTCACCCGAGGCGGCTACCTAGTAAATCACACCGCTGGCAGCTTCCTGCTGGACCGAAATGGAAGCTGGATCACCCGCTATCAATTCGGCGTCCCGCCAGCGACGATCGTCGCAGACCTGCGACGTCTGCTGCAGGCCTAACCTTCACTGTATGCGATTACAAATAGGTCCTTGGAACCCGCGGCGCAATCGACGTCACAACCTCATAGTTGATGCTGCCGATCCACTCCGCGATCTCGTCAGCGCTGATTTCGTCTCGACCCTGCTTGCCGAGCAGCACCACCTCGTCGCCCATCCGCACATCGGGAATATGTGAAACGTTTATCGTTACTTTTTCCATGCTGACACGTCCCACCAAGGGCGCGCGCAGACCATGGACGAGCACCTCGCGCCAGGTCAGCGGCGATCGGCGCAAGCCATCGGCATAGCCCACGGGCAGGACCGCGATCGTTTCCCTTCCCCGCGTTCGATATGCATTGCCATAGCCTACGGGTGAACCGGCCGGCAGCGTTTTGACTTGGGCAACGCGGGTCTTCCAGCTTAAGGCCGGGCGCAGGCCAGCCGCGACCTTCCCCCCCGCCAGCGGATTTAAGCCATATAGCAAGAGGCCAGGCCGCACAAGATTGAAGCGGCTGCCGCGACAGGCAAGCACAGCGGCGGAATTCGCCGCGTGCACATATCGGAAGCGGAAGCCTTCCCCGTGCAACTTAACAAGCGCGCTATTGAACCGCGAAAGCTGTTCGGCCGCGTAGTCCAAGTCGTCGTCAGCGGTCGAAAAATGCGTATAGAGTCCTTCGAGCAGCAAGTCCCTCTGCCTGCGGACATAATCGCACAAAGCCATTGCATCGTCGCACACCACACCGAGACGGCCCATGCCCGTATCAACCTTGACATGCACAATCAGCCCCTCCAGCGAACCGGCGGCGCAAGCCTGAAGCTGTCTGGCCTGGGCAACATCATACACAGTAACGCGCAAATTGAGCGCGAGCGCGAACTGAATCGAGTCAGCCGGCGTCATGCCCAGCAGCAGGATCGGCGCGTCGATGCCGGCATCACGCAATTCGATCGCTTCACTGATATTGGCGACAGCGAGCATGTCGGCGCCATTTCGCAGCGCGATCTTCGCCGCCGACACAGCGCCGTGGCCGTAGGCATTCGCTTTTACCACCGCCATCAGTTGGACGTCCTTGCCTGTCAGCGCCTTGATCCAACGCGCATTGGCCGCCAAAGCATCGCAATCGATTTCCACGCAGCTAGGAAAGGCGGATGACAGCCGCTCTATTGATGCTTCCCTCAACATTGGCTGGCTCCGTCCAGGCGATACACTGCTCTCTCTCTCGTCGCTCATTTCGAGAGGCGCCGCTGAATACGAAGTATAGGGGCGGCTTTTGATACTCGCCAATCCAAGCAGCCGTGATCGCGCAAGGCCCGCGGACTTACTGCATACAAGTCTGCATGCCGCTTGTGTTATACTGGCCTTAGTATACTTTTCCTCCTGGCACGAGCCGGTAGGGGCACCTTGCAAAAAGACACGATCGCAGGTCCCACCCAACACAAGCTTCGAACTCTTCATTGCAGGAATCGCTATGTCTTTTGACTTTGAGGTTGTCGCCACCGACGGCAAGGCGCGCGCAGGAATTCTGCATACTCCTCATGGCGATATTCCGACGCCGGTATTCGCGCCCGTCGGCACCGCCGGCAGCGTCAAAGCGGTACCGCCGCGTGACTTGGAAGAGCTCGATACCCAACTGATCCTCGCAAATACATACCACCTGTTCCTGCGACCCGGCGATGAACTGATTCGTGAACTCGGCGGCTTGCACGACTTTATGCGCTGGGACCGGCCGATCCTGACAGATTCCGGCGGCTTCCAGGTCTTCAGCCTGGCAGACATCAACCATATCGATGCCGACGGCGTGACCTTCCGCAGCCACATAGACGGGGGGCAGAAACGCCTCACGCCCGAACGTTCCATGCAGATTCAGCAAAATCTCGGCGCCGATATCATCATGGCCTTCGATCAATGCCCGCCACCAAATGACCGCGAAGAGGTAGAAGCCGCCATCACGCGAACGCGCCATTGGCTGCGGCGCTGTCGAATCGCGCATTCCGATGACGAGGAACAGGCGCTCTTCGGCATCGTTCAGGGCGGCATTTTCCCCGATCTAAGAGAGGCCTCGGCGCGCTTCGTCACGGATATGGATCTCAAGGGTTATGCGATTGGGGGATTGGCGGTGGGAGAGACCAAACAAGAGATGTACGCGACTTTGGATCAGACCTTGCCTTGCCTGCCTGCCGACAGGCCACGCTATCTGATGGGCGTAGGCGAGCCTGATGATTTAGTCGAAGGGATCGCCCGCGGCGTCGACATCTTCGACTGTGTGATACCGACCCGTCTCGCCCGGCATGGCGCCGCCTTTACTCACGCCGGTCGCGTCAACCTGCGCAACGCTCGATTCCGCGCTGATGAAGCGCCAATTGACAGCCTGCTTGACAATTACGCGAGCCGCTTTTCCCGCGCCTACCTGCGTCACCTGCTCATGGCCAAAGAACTGCTGGCGTATCATCTCATTAGTTTGCACAATATCGACTTTCTCGTCCGGCATGTGAGCAATATGCGCCAAGCCATCATCGAAGGCTGCTTGCGGGAATACGCCGCAAGTTTTTTGCCGCGTTACTTGCGGCATGATCTGTCCGCTGAGTAGGTGACCCAGCGTATGACTCGCGCCCGGACGACACTGGCGATTGTAGCTTTCGCCGCGCTGGTTGGCTGCACAGTGAAGTCTCCCGCCTCGACTCCCGCGACCGCCCTGTCCACGCTGACACTGTATTCAACGGAAGCAAGCTACAAACTTATGCAAGACCTTGCTAAACGCTTCGAAGCGCAGTACGGCCACATCGCCATAGACATAAGAAAGCGTTCATTCGATACATTGACGGAGCAGTTCGATAACGGCGAAATCGACTATCTGGTCAGCAGTCATGTACCGGTCCGCGAAGACCTCTGGGCCGCTCCCCTCGCGCAGGACGGCCTCGCGATCATTGTGAATCCGGCGAACAGCATCACCGCTCTGACGGTCGATGATCTTCGCTCTGTCTTTGGCGGGCGTCAACGCGATTGGAGCGCGTTCGGCGCTGAGCCGACAGCAGTGGTCCCGCTGAGCTACCAGGCCGGCAGCGATGTGCATCAGGAGTTTCAGCGTCTGGTTATGGGTATGACGAGCATCACCGGCAACGCCTTGCTCATGCCCAGTTTTGAAGCGATGCTGCAGCAAGTCAGCGAGTTGGACGGCGCGATCGGCTATCTGCCCTTGAGTGGCATTGATGACCGGGCGCGGGCCTTGGCCATTGACGGTGTCCGCCCGACCGAAAGCAGCGTGAAGCACCGGCGTTATCCGTTGCGCTCTACAATCTACGTCATCGGCCGGGAAGCGCCATCGGCCGACACATTTTATTTCTTCGGCTGGGTTCAAAGCGAGGCCGGGCAAAAGGTCGTGTCGGAATCTTACATCGCCCTGCCATGACCCGATGCAGCGGGCCTAAAGCTTCACATCTGCGAAGAGATCATCTTCGTCAACGCGATCGCGCGCCGGCCGCGGATAAACCCGGGTGAAACCTTGCTTGCTGTAGAACAGCCGGCGCAGCCACCGCGACGTCCGGGAGATGCGCCCTCCCCCTTGGCTGGCGTGGCATCGGCTCGCCCTTTCCCATACATCAAAGTAATCGGCAATCGGTATTCGCGCGTGTACCGGCTCGACATGATCGAGGATCTCTACCGTGTCGATGTCCTCGTTTCTGCCCATACGCCTCGGGTTCTGCCCGCGCAACCGAGCGCTGAGTATCCGCAGCCACAAGGTCAACTTGGGAAAGGCGGCGTAATAGAGCTTCTGCGGACGATAACCGTCCCCGGCAGTTTCAGCCCGCAGACATTCAAATGCCTGTACTGTCGCATTTTGTATCGCTATATGGTCCGGGTGACCGTAACCGCCATAGCGATTAAAGGTGACGACCACCTGCGGCTGCACTTGCCGCATGACGCTCGCAACGTCCCCAGTCACGCGCTTCGGCTGGTGCCGCCACAAGTAACATAATGAATCGGGATGGCGTGATGTCTCGCTGCCCGGCATGCCGCTGTCACGATAACCCAGCATAAAGACATCTTTGAACTTCAGGTGCTTCCGTGCACAGGCCAGTTCGCTAAGCCGCAACTCGGCAACCGTGGCAAACTTGCCTTGCAGCTCCTCGGGCACCGTACCGACATCGCCATTCGTGGCGCAGATCAAATAGACATCGACGCCGTCGTCGATCCACTTTGGAACGGCCGCCCCCAATCCGAAAGACTCGTCATCGGGATGAGCGAAACTTATCAACAGGCGTCTGCGCTCCATGTTCTCTCCACGGAAATATGACGCTTAGACTACGCTTGGACAAGTATACGTGCTGCGCCTTGTCGAAAGCAGTGCCGCTTCCATATACTACGGCATGTTGGCAAAGGAAAGCGGACGATTGGAATCCCATGCTTGAAGCCCTGCGGAATTTGCCGCTCATTGTCCTTGCGCTGGTCTTGGGCATCACTCAGTGGGCGCTTCCCGCTTTCGGGCAGAATGATCGCGCCGACAGCGAAGACCGGCTTTCTGCGCCAATCGTCGCCCAGTTGAAGTCGCCTTCAATTGTCGCCGAAGGCATTGCGGATGCATTGTCGCTCTCGCCAACAGTCGAAATCGGACCCTGGGATTATCCCCACGGCATTAATCCATTAACCGGACTGCCCTACCCGAGCGAGGAAGCCCTAAAGCGTCGGAACCTCATCGTCAAGATTTCCAACTGGCCGCCTGAGGTACGGCCACAGCGCGGCATCAACCAAGCCGACCTCGTCTATGAGTACGAGGCGGAAGGCGGCGTAACCCGCTTTGCCGCCATATTCCGGGACAATGCGCCGAACAGCGTCGGCTCCATACGCAGCGCCCGCTTGCTCGACATTGAACTGATCAACATGTACGCCGCCCTGCTCGCCTATTCCGGCACGAGCGCGCCGATCCACGAAATCTACATTAACGCGCCATTCCGCCCTCTCTTGCTCTCGACATCGCTCGGTGACAATTGTGAGCGGGGCGGCTTCTGCCGCGACGACTCAATCGTTGGACTGGGATACGAACATACGCTGTTCGGCGATACCGGCAAAATGTGGCAGTTGGCCACGCTGCGCAAGCAAAACATCGGCTATCGCGCAAACGGTTTCGCCTTCGGCCTGCGGGCGAATGAAGATGGCAAACCGGCCCAGGATGTCTACCTCAATTGGTACAACCGCACCGACGTCCGCTGGCAATATGATGAAACCAGCCGGCGCTACCTCCGTTATGCCGATGGCGCGCCACATAGCGACGCCTCCGACGGCACGCAGCTGTGGGCGGATAACCTGGTGATACTTCAAGTCAAGCATAATCGCCGACCCGATCTGTTCACCCGGGGTTCCATCGACGAGTCCTACGAACTGGCGCTGTGGGGCCAGGGCGCCGCCTATGTCCTGAGAGAAGGCAAGCTCTACCAAGGCTTGTGGTGGCGGCGCAATCAGAATCGGGGCGAGGCCTTGCGTCTGATCTTCCCTGACGGCGATCCTATACTGCTCAAGCCGGGACGCGCCTGGGTAACCATCGTGCGCGCGCTCGAGTCCGCGCAGATCAGTTCCGAGCTTGCCGAGATTGCAACGGCCCATACCTCCCTCCCGCAGTCCTAGGAGATCGTTGACCCGGCCGGCGCCCATGCTTACCACGTCTCCCGTAGATCGTTTTCCGATGCAAAGGCGAATCAATTGCGACGTGTGATTGACGGATTTATTCTCGGCGCAATTCTGTTTGTCATTCTCTGTGCTATAGTCGCCGGCGGTTTGTACCTGGCCACCGGCGGGCAAATCGTTAACCAAGCGCAAGTCCTGGTACTGCGAATACAACTTGTAAGTCGTCAGGCTGAACTGGACGCCTCCTTCAGCAGCCAATCCAATCCGATTCGCTTCACCATTCCGCCGGGCGCTGGCGCATACGCGATCGCCTCATCTCTTTACGACGCGGCTTTGATCCAGGACCGACAGCTTTTCATCGACTACGCCCGCGTCGAAGGTTACGACCGGCGCTTCGAAGCTGGCGTATATTTCCTCAACCAGGCGCAATCGATCAGGCAAATCGCCGAGGTACTGACCGATTCCAGCAAGAGCTTCATTTCCTTCCGCATGCTGGAAGGCGCCCGAATAGAGGAGTTGGCGGACTCAATCGATCAAAACGGCCACTTTGACTTTACGGGCGCGGAGTTCCTGGCTTTGGTGACCGATAGCACTCTGCATCCATCGGAGTTCACGTCATGGGCAGGGATTCCAAACGGCGCGACGCTGGAAGGTTTCATGTTCCCTGATACTTATCAACTACCCCCTGACATTACAGCGGAATCACTGCGCGACACTTTGCTGCGGACCTTCCGAGAACGCGTCGGCGACTCGCTGCGGGACGCGGCGTCAGCGCAAAACCTGACCCTGTATCAAGTGGTGACTCTCGCCTCGATCGTTGAACGGGAGGCGGTTTGGCGCGACGAACACGCCTTGATCGCCAGCGTCTATCGCAACCGGCTCGACATTGATATGCCGCTCGAAGCTGACCCGACCGTGCAATACGGCCTGGGTGGCGCGCGCGCAAGCTGGTGGCCACAGATCACACAAGCCGACTACCGAGAAGTTGATTCACCTTACAATACCTACTTGCACGCCGGCCTGCCGCCCGGCCCTATCGCCAGTCCGGGTCTCTCCGCCATGCAGGCCGTTATCCATCCAGAGTCCTCAGATTTCTTTTATTTTCGCGCTGCCTGCGATAACTCCCATTATCACAATTTCGCCCGCACGTTCGACGAGCATCTGCGCAACGCCTGCTGACGGCGCATAAGGCCGCGGCTCAGCAGCTAATTCTCCCTTCCGTCAATCACGCCATAGAACAGCGGCAAGGGCTCAACCGGCTCAGCGCTGAACTCAACCGCTTTGTCGAGCAGGTTCAGCGCCGTCTCCAACTGTGTTTCGTCATTGGCGTGAATCGTCATCAAGCCATCGCCGGCCGCGACCGAATCGCCGACGCTTTTATGCGCCTCGATGCCCACCGCATGATCAATGGCGTCTTCTTTGGTCGCCCGGCCCGCGCCCAAAGCGAGCGTCGCCCAGCCAACCGTATCGGCATATATAGCGGCGATGTTCCCGCTCTCCCGCGCCAGCAGATCATGACGCAGCCTGGCTTGCGGCAGCCGGCTCAAGTCCTCGATCTGCCGGAGGTCGCCGCCATGCGCCGCAATCATGCGCTGGAAGTATTCGAATGCTTGACCGCTCTTGAGCTGCTCGTCGACCGCGCCCCGCGTTTCCGCCAGGTCGTTCCAGCGCTCGCCCTGCCCAGCCAGACGCAGCATGTGCGCCGCGACCTCCACAGAGTGAACGTGGATATCCGCCGGCCCCTCGCCCCGCAGCGTCTCTACTGCTTCGGCGACCTCGAGCGCATTGCCGACCGCCACGCCCAGCGGTTGATTCATATCCGAAAGAAGCGCGACCATGTCTCGCCCGGCGTCAACGCCGATCCGCACCATCGCCGTCGCCAGCGCGCGCGCTTCATCAAGCGTCTTCATAAAGGCGCCGCAACCGGTCTTCACATCGAGAACAATGCCATTCGTGCCGGCCGCCAGCTTCTTGCTCATGATGCTGCTGGCGATAAGCGGCAAGCTGGCCACCGTCCCGGTGACATCGCGCAATACATAGAGCAACCCATCAGCCGGCGCCAGCGACTTGCTCTGCCCGGATAGCACAATGCCGGTCTCGCGAGCAATGCGCCGAAAGTCCTCCTCAGACAAGTTGACATCATAACCCGCGATCGCTTCCAGCTTATCCAGCGTGCCGCCGCCGAAGCCGAGACCTCTGCCGCTCATCTTGGCGATCGGCACGCCAAATGACGCCACCAGCGGCAGAACGATCAAGGTCGTCTTGTCGCCGACGCCGCCTGAGGAATGCTTGTCGATCGCGTAACTGGTGATATCGCTCAAGTCAAGCATATCGCCCGATTCCGCCATAGCCATCGTCAACTGGACGGTTTCGGCGCGGTCCATCCCTTGAAAGAAGACCGCCATCAGCAGCGCGGAAACCTGATAATCGGGGATCTCGCCGGCTGTGTAACGTTCCACAAAATACCGGATTTCAGCTTCACTCAGCGCCTCTCCATCGCGCTTCTTCTCGATGAGTTCCAGCATATTCATGAGACGGTACTCCAATACATTGGCGACGGCTCCACCGTATTACTATACCGCAGACATCGGGCAAAGATCTGATTAAGCCGGCCAAGCGTTTTGGCGCTGCCCGCGCCAAGGAAACTGTGGATTGCGCCAAGGTCGAATTGCAGCGCTGGCGGAGGTTGCGGGGCATTGTACCGAGGTTTTGGCAATGGCGCGCGGGAAAAGTTTTTTTCTGCCAACGCGCCAATGCTGAATCAGGGTGAATACGAGGATTGGCGGGGAATTGAGGGCGATTTGGGATTGGCGCTATCTGCGCCAACGGAGTAAGGGGAGAGAAGTGGCTCATGTTGTAGTTTCCTGGACGGCGATACCGTAGGCGTTGAGAGCAGGGTAGCATAGTTTTTGCCTCGATAGGCGACCAAATGTTCTAGTATTGGAAAATTCAAACTATTCTGATTCACTACAAAGGCACAGAGGCGGGCGAGCCAAGGCTCGCCCCTACGAATTCCTTTTGGGTTGGGGGAGAAGCAGGCTCGGCGAGGTGTTGGGTCGCGGATGGAGACCGGAATTCAAGCAGCGGGCAAGCCTTAACATCGGGAGGAGTCGCCGGAACAGAATTGACGCCGGCGTAATTGATTTGTACGATTCCTGTGCGTAAACTGCACAATAACCGCATTTGAATTGGACGCGGAAAGTTAGTGGGGGAAATGACGTGAGCCAGAAGACCAAGAATACGCCCCAACGCAGGAAACTTATGCTCGGCGGCATCATCGTCGCGGCGGTCGTCATTGCCGTGATATTCGTCGTACTCTCCAGCCAGAGCTCATTCAGCGAAGTGACGAGCGACTACTCGGCGATTCCGCAAGGCAGGCAAGCTGACGGCGGCTTCGTCCTCGGCGATCCGGACGCGCCGATCACCGTCGTCGCTTTCGAAGATTTCCTCTGCCCGGCCTGCCAGCGCTACAAGCCGATCGTCGAGAAATACATCGAGGCTTATGTCGCCACCGGCCAGGCGCGTTTCGAATACCGCATGCTGCCGGTCGTGCATCCCGGTTATTCGCGGCTGGCCGCCCAGCTGGCCGAATGCGCCGATACCTTGCGCCCGGGCTCCTTCTGGGAGGCGCACGACGCCCTTTTCCAAATCGCCAGCGCCCGCAGCTTCAGCGACAATTCCGGGCGCAGCTTCGCCGAGATGATGGACATGTCCTACACTGAGTTGCTCGAATGTACGCAAGACGCCAGCCAAGTAAACACGGATATGCGCCTGGCGCAGCAACACAGCGTCACCGGAACGCCTTCGGTTTTCGTCCGCTATGGCGATGGCCCCTTGCAGGTCAGCCGCTTCGGGCAGCATCCAAGTTTCGAACAGCTCGGAAACCTGGTGGCGGAAGCCGGCTTCGCGCGGCGCTAAGCAGACCCGGACAAACAGCGAGACCAGCCTAATGCGCAGCGTGGAATGGGAGGACGGCGCGGTCAAAATGATCGACCAGCGCGCCCTGCCCTGGAAGCTCGAAACTGTGCGCCTGCACAGCGTAGAAGCGGTCGCCGAGAGCATCAGAAACATGACTGTGCGCGGAGCGCCGGCGATCGGCGCATCCGCCGCCTTTGGCATGGCGCTGGCCGCGCGGCAAAGCCAGGCAACTACAGTCGGCGGTCTGCTTAAGGACCTGCAACGTTACGGCGATCTGCTGAACGCGGCGCGTCCCACCGCTGTCAATTTGGCCTGGGCGGTGAGCCGGCTGCTGCAAATCGCCCAGAGCGGCGAATTTAATAGCGTTGATGACCTGCGTGGCGTTCTGCTTATAGCGGCGCAGCAAATCGCCGATGACGATGTCGCCATCAACCGGCGCATTGGCGCCTGGGGTTCGAAGCTGATTGATCAAGGCGCGACCGTATTGCACCATTGCAATACTGGCGCGCTGGCGACAGTGGACTACGGCACGGCGCTCGGCGTCATCCGCGCGGCGCATGAAGCGGGGAAAAACTTCCACGTCCTGCTCGACGAAACGCGCCCGCGCCTGCAGGGCTCGCGCCTAAGCGCTTGGGAACTTGAGCAGCTCGGAATAAGCTACGACATCATTCCGGATACCGCCGCCGGCTACTACATGCAAAACAGCGAGGTGGACGTCATCCTCGTAGGCGCGGATCGCGTGGCGGCCAATGGCGACTTCGCCAACAAGATCGGCACCTATCAGCTGGCGATCATGGCGGCGGCGCACAACATCCCTTTCTATTCGGTCGCGCCAACCTCGACCATCGATCTCAACTTGGCCACCGGCGCCGATATCCCAATCGAACTGCGCGATCCGGCCGAGGTGACGACGCCCTATGGCAATCCTATCGTTCCGCCGCATTTCAAAGCGCGCAACCCGGCTTTTGACGTCACGCCTCAGCACTATCTCAGCGGCATCGTCACTGAAAACGGCATCGCCCGCCCGCCATTCGTGGATACTCTCCGGCGCGCCGTCTCCGGTGACCGGCTATAATTGCTCAGCGTCTCTTATTGGCCATATCCCAACGGACGTTAAGACATGGATACTCTGATAACGGGCTCGATCGCCTACGATTATCTGATGCGTTTCCCCGGCCGGTTCCAGCAGCACTTCATCCCCGACGAGCTGCACAACATGAGCCTCAGCTTCCTGGTCGACGATATGACGAATGATTGGTGCGGCGTCGCGGCTAACATCGCCTTCACTATGTCGAAATTCGGCCTGCGCCCGAAACTCATGGGGACGGTCGGCCGCGATTTCGGCGACTATCGGGGGTGGCTGGAAAGCAACGGCGTTGATTGCAGCAGCGTCATCCAAATCGACGATGTCTTCACCGCCTCCTTTTTCGCCAACACCGACGACGACAATAATCAGTTGGCCTTCTTTTACGGCGGCGCGATGAACCTGGCGCGGAATTACCGCATTGCCGATGTACTCAGCGCCAAGCCGGATCTGGTGGTGATATCGCCCAACGACCCCATCGCGATGGTGAAGCTCTGCGACGAATGCCGTGAGCGAGACATTCGCGTCATTTACGACCCGGGCCAACAGGTCGCGCGCCTTACCGGCGAGGAGTTGCGGCGGAGCCTGCGTGGCGCGCACATGGTGGTGGTCAACATCTACGAGGCGAGCGTCATCTACGAGAAGACCGGGCTGGATCTGAACGATCTGCGGGAAATGGTCGATATCGTGGTCATCACAGCCAGCGAGCACGGCTCCAAACTCTACCTGGACGATGAAACTATAGAGGTCGCCGCCTTCGCGCCAAGCGAAATCGCCGACCCCACCGGCGCCGGCGACGCCTATCGCGCCGGCTTGATCCTCGGCATGAGCAAAGGCTTTCCGCTGAAGCTCTCAGCCGAGATTGGCGCTCTTAGCGCGACCTATGCGCTGGAAGTTGTCGGCACGCAGAATCACAGCTTCACAATTGCAGAGTTTGTCAAACGGTTCCGCAATCTCGCCGACGACGGCGGTCTTTTGGACTGCGTTCTCTAGCGTCGGTCGAAACTCAGTTTCTTGACGACAGGCCAGCGCAATTATGCTAGAATGCCCCCGGTTATGTTGGTGCCCTCTCACCCGGGGTTAAAATCCAGGAGCAGAAATGACTACCGCACACGACGTTAAGGACCTCGAGCTGGCCACCGGCGGGCGCTACCGCATCGAATGGGCCGGGCAAGAAATGCGCGTGCTCAAGCAGATCCGTGAACGATTCGCCGCGGAAAAACCGCTGGACGGACTGCGCATTTCGGCCTGCCTGCATGTGACTACCGAGACGGCCAACCTCATGCAGACCTTGCAAGCCGGCGGCGCCGATGTCGTGCTGACCGCCTCCAACCCGCTGTCGACGCAAGATGATGTGGCCGCCTCGCTGGTCACAAACGACGAGATACCCGTCTATGCCATCAAAGGCGAGGACAGCGAAACCTACTATCAACATATTCACGCGGCGCTGGATCACAAACCGCATATCACTATGGACGATGGCGCGGACCTTGTCGGCACGATCCACAAAGACCGGGTCGACGTGCTCGATGACATCGTCGGCGGCACTGAAGAAACAACCACCGGGGTCATCCGCCTGCGAGCTATGGCGAAGGACGGCGCCCTGCGCTTTCCCGTCCTCGCGGTCAATGACAGCTCCACCAAGCATCTCTTCGATAACCGCTACGGCACCGGCCAAAGCACAATCGACGGCATCATCCGCGCCACCAATATCCTGCTGGCCGGGCGCGTGGTTGTGGTGGCGGGCTATGGCTGGTGCAGCCGCGGTATCGCCATGCGCGCCGCCGGCTTGGGCGCCAACGTCATCGTCACCGAAGTCAATCCGTTGCGGGCGCTCGAAGCGGTCATGGATGGCTATCGCGTTATGCCGATGCTGGAAGCGGCGGAAATCGGCGACATATTCGTCACCGCCACCGGCGATATCAGCGTGCTGGACGAGCCGCATTTTTCCCTGATGAAAGATGGCGCGATAATCTGCAACAGCGGGCATTTCAATGTCGAAATCAATCTCGATGCGCTGGGCGCCATGGCCGCTGGCGAGCCCAAGCTCGTGCGGCCTTTTGTAGAAGAGTACAGACTCGGCAGTCGATCAATCTACGTTTTGGGCGAGGGGCGGCTGATCAACCTCGCCGCCGCGGAGGGGCATCCCGCCTCCGTGATGGACATGAGCTTCGCCAATCAAGCCCTCGCGGCCGAGTATATGATGCAAAATGTGGAAAATCTGGCGCCGCAGGTCTATACTATACCTGCTGACGTAGATATGGAGATCGCCCGGCTTAAGCTGATGGCGATGGGCGTCAGCATTGATAAACTGACCGACCAACAGGAAGCCTACCTCAATCAGTGGCAGGAAGGCACTTAAGCCACCTTTCCGCCGGAGGCGCGCGCCACAAGCTACGCCGATCCCCTGCGCCAGCACGATTTGATGTGTCGGTCTTGGCGAAGAAACGGGATTGGAAGTCATGACCCGAATTCGAATTGCCATGTCGCTGCTTGTCGCCATTATGGCGGCAGCGTTCATAACCGGCTCGCATTACGCGCAAGAAACAGCACTGGCGCGCTTCGTCCACCTAGACGCCGGCAGCGCAGCCTTAGACATTTACCTGAATGGCGAACTTGCCGCCGCTGATTTGCACTACGCCGAGGCATCTACTCATATCAAGGTCACCGCGGGACCGGCGGAGCTGACCACGGGCCTGCCCGCCACCTCCGTCACGTTCGAGACTGAAAGAACAAACCTCCCGGCGGGGCCGGCAACGGTCTTCCTGGCGGAATCGGGCGACAGTCGTTTCCACATCGTCAGCGAAGATCTCTCGCCCATCTCCACCGGTAAGGCCCGCCTTGCGCTGTTCAACGCCCTCGACGCTGAAGTGCAGGTGACTGTCAGCGGTACGGATGAGACCCCGACATTAGATGTCGATCTCATCGCTGGCGGCGCCAGCAACCCGGTAGAAACGAGCGCCGGTACGTACGACATACTGTTCAGGATCAACAGCGACGAGATGCCGGTCGCGCTGGTCAGCCGGGCGCTCGCCGCCGGCACGGTCAATCTCTTGATCATTCACGGCAGCGCGTCCGAGCCGGAAATCTTTAACGCTGTCGCCGCGGCAGAAGGGGGCGCGGATAGTGGCCACTTGCGCTTTATTCACGCCATAGAAGGCGCGGCGCCAGTTGACCTGCGCGTCAACGAGCAGCTATTCCTGCCCGCTCTGAGTTTCGCCGAGCCTTCCCCGCACATCGCTTTGGCCGGCGGCTCATACGACATCGCTGTCAATCTGGGCGCTGCCGAGATCATGTCCGAGCGTATGCGGATTCGCGCCGGGGAAATGAGCACGGTCGTGCTGATGCGCACTGATGCCGGCTTGGGCATGTTCCATTTCGCCGACGCAACCGCGGATGTCGACGAGCGATCGGCTGTGGTCAACCTGATCAACGCGATACCCGACAGCGTCATCAACCATCTGCAATTGCAGGGGGGCGCGATTATCGCGCTGAATGTCCGATCCAATGAAGCCGGCGACGCCGCCAAAATCATCTCCGGACGCCAGGCTATGATGCTCCATCTCAATATCGGCGGAGACCGAGGGGAGGTCTCCATACCGCCCCACACCTTCCATGGCGGTTCGTACTACACACTTGTCGCTCTGGCCGGCAGCGCATTCTCAGCGCCAGGTCTGCTCGTCGCCGAGACAAGCTTGGAACGCCACATTCGGGCAAGGCCGACGGATGACGATATCGAAGCAGCCGACGCGCCTGCATCCGACCTGGAAGAGGCCCCTGACGAAGCGGCGGCGGACGAGCCAAGCATCGAGCCCGCGGTTGAAGTCGAAGACCCTGAAACAGACTCACAAGAACCTGTCGAAGAAGTGACCGAAGAGCCCGCGGCAGAGCAGACCGCTGAAGGTTCTGAGCCAGACTCTTCCACAGGCGACCTAGCAACGCCAGTCGGACCATCATTGACACCCTACGCCACCGTCAAGGTAAACCCGGACACCGCCTTGCACATGCGCCAATACCCCACCAGCGACGCGTTGTCGTTAGGTCTGCTGCCCTCTGAAAGCAATTTGATGGTGCTCGGCCGGCGTGGACCCAGCAAATTTGATCCCGGTGAACCAGCAGACCTGCCGGTAGACTTGAGCGGGTACCAAAGAGACGCCGCCGCCGCTCTTCCGGCCTACCAGGATCTACCTGCCGCGGACACTTGGCTCTACGTTATCTACACGACAGAGGATGGCGGCGCCATCGTAGGCTGGACCAACGCCTATTATCTTGAAGTCTTTAACCGCACTGGCGAGCGGCAGTGGCTGGCCCACCTGCCCCTCGTACCTCAGAATCGACCCGGCGGCACCCATAACACTGACATCCAGCCGCCCGCGCTTGCCGATTATGTCGCCGCTCGCGTTATAGGCCTCAATCCCGATGCTTTGCTCAATTTACGCCGGGGCAATGACGTCAATTCCGATATCCTCACCCTGCTTCCGGCTGAGACAACAATGCGTATGCTCGGGCTGGACGAAGCCGGAGCTTGGGCTTTTATTGAATACCATCCCCCAGCCGGCAATCCTATAAAAGGCTGGGTGAATATGTCCTATATACAGTTGCTGTTGAACAACGCGCCTGTACGACCCGATGCCTTGCGCGCGCTTGACCCATCCGCCCTGCCGGTCATCAGCGGCACAGTGACCGGCGGTGTGCTGCCTTCCACACCGACTGAACCTGAGGAGCCAGTTGAGGGCATCGTCGGCGAAGTCAATGTGAACTTCGATTCCGCCCTGCATCTACGCCGCTATCCGGACGCAACCTCCGAGTCGCTCGCCCTGATTCCACCCGGCGCCATGTTGCGCCTTGAAGGCGTCACCGAGAGCGGGGGCTGGTACAAAGTTCAATACGAAGGCGAAGAGGGCTGGGTCGCCGCCCCATATCTCGTGCTGTCAATGGACGGCAGAAGGCACACGCGCGCGTTTCTGGAGGGCCAATTACCACGCTTCAACGACCTGGGTTTTTAATCAACGGGCGCGAGGACCTCGCAACCCAGCCGGCGGACATGCAACTGTTCACCTGCTGAGACCGGCAAGACTTATCCTTTCCGAAAGGCTGGCAACCTTTACCCGATAGTCTATAATGTCGCCTGTACTCTTGATCGGAATTGCAGGTCCAGCCATGTGTCAAGCCCTTGCCGTCAGTCTCGCGCCAGTGAGGTCCATGCCTTGCGCGTTTTGATCACCGGCGCCGGCGGATTCGTCGGCAACCATCTCGCCGCGCATCTCGGCCGCGCCCTACCAAATGCGCAGTTAGTCGGTACCACGCTCTTTCCCTCCGAGGTGGTACACTCAGCGGTAGGCGAAAACCACCTGATCGACCTCAAAGACTACGCAATTGTCCGCGCTCTGCTTGCCGACTGCAGACCGGACGCCATCTACCATTTGGCAGCGCAGGCCTTTGTGCCCCGTTCCTTCGAGGACCCTTGGGAGACGCTGGAGAACAATATCCGTGCGCAATTAAACATCACTCAAGCTTGCCTGGAACTGGAATTGCGTCCGCGCATTTTGATCGTAAGCTCAGCCGAAATCTATGGAGAAGTTTCGCCTGAGCAGCTGCCTATGGGCGAGGATGCCGAGATTCGCCCGACCAATCCTTACAGCGTCAGCAAAGTGGCGCAGGACATGCTCGGACTGCAATACTACCTGAGCCATGGCCTGCCGATCATGCGCGCCCGCCCTTTCAACCATATCGGTCCCGGGCAGAACAGTCGCTTTGTGGCGCCGGCCTTCGCCACACAGATCGCGGCCATTGAGGAAGGCAGGCGCGAAGCGGTTATATATGTTGGCAATCTGGCGGCAAAGCGGGACTTCACCGATGTTCGAGATATCGTTCGCGCCTACCGCATGATCGTGGCTAGCGGGCAACCGGGAGAAGCCTACAATGTCGCCTCAGGCTTGGCCTATAGCATCCAGGAACTGCTCGATACCTTGCTCGGGCTCAGCGAAGCGCGCATCGAAACACGCATTGATTCCGAACGCCTGCGCCCGGTAGACGTGCCGGAAATCCGCGGCGACGCCAGCAAGTTGCAGCGCGATACCGGCTGGCAGCCAACCTTCACATTTGAACAGACACTGCATGACGTGCTGGCGGACTGCCGTCAGCGTATAAGACAGCCCTAAGGAAAAGCTATACATGACAAAAAAAGCGCTGATCACCGGCATCACCGGCCAAGACGGCTCCTACCTCGCCGAATTCTTGCTGAACAAGGGCTATGAGGTCTACGGCATGGTGCGGCGCACCAGCACCGTGCGCTACGAGCGCATCCAGGAATTCCAGCACGAGCTTCAACTCGTTCAAGGCGACATGGGCGATCTCAGCAGCCTTATCACGGCGATCAGCCAGGTCGAACCGGACGAAGTCTACAACCTCGCCGCCCAAAGCTTTGTGCCCACATCCTGGAATCAACCCGTCTTCACCGGCGACATCACCGGCTTGGGCGTCACACGCCTCTTGGAAGCCGTCCGTACCGTCAACCCCGCTATCCGCTTCTATCAAGCCTCTAGCAGCGAAATGTTCGGCAAGGTCCGTGAAGTGCCGCAAAAGGAGACCACGCCTTTCTATCCCCGCAGTCCTTACGGCGTCGCCAAAGTCTACGGTCACTGGATCACGATCAATTATCGCGAAAGTTACGACCTGTTCACCTGCAGCGGCATCCTTTTCAATCACGAATCGCCCCGCCGCGGCATGGAATTCGTCACCCGCAAAGTGACCTACCACGTCGCCAAGATCAAACTGGATTTGGCCGACGAGATTCGTATCGGCAATCTCGATTCCAAGCGTGATTGGGGCTTCGCCGGCGATTATGTGCAAGCCATGTGGCTAATGCTGCAGCAGGACGAGCCGGAGGATTACGTCATCGCCACGGGCCAGACACATTCCGTCGAACGACTGCTTGAGGTCGCCTTCGGGCATGTGGGCCTGAACTGGCGCGATTACGCCGTGCAAGACCCGCGCTTTATGCGCCCAGCCGAGGTCGATCTGCTCGTTGGCGATCCCGCTAAAGCGCACGCGAAGCTTGGCTGGGAACCCGAGGTCAGCTTCGAGGAGCTCATCGCCATGATGGTCGAGTCCGACTTGAAGAAGCTGCGCGACAACCCCGATCTGGTCATCTAATGTCCGCTCCCGAGCTGATTGATACGCACTGCCATCTCAATTTCACCAGCTATGCCGATGATCGGATGGAGGTCTTGGCGCGGGCCAGCGATGCCGGTGTTAAGCTTATCATCATCCCCGCTATCGACCTGCCCAGTTGCAACCAGGCGATCGAACTGGCCGGCCAACACGATGGCGTCTACGCGGCCGTCGGTGTCCATCCCAACAGCTGCGGTGAATTCGCCCAGTCCCATGTCGACGAACTGCGGGCCTTCTCACGTCACCAAGACATCGTAGCGATCGGTGAAATCGGGCTCGACTATTATTGGGACAAATGCCCGAAGCCAACGCAACATAGCGCGCTGGAAGCACAACTCGAACTCGCCGCGGATTTGGAACTGCCGGTCATCTTGCACAACCGCGAGGCAGCCAGCGACCTGATGGCGATACTGGAAGCCTGGGCGCCTCAGACAGCGTCAAGCCTTCGCGGCCGGCTCGGTGCATTGCATTCTTTTTCCGCCTCGCTGGAAACCGCCCAGCGCGCTATCGATCTCGGTTTCTTCATCGGCTTCACCGGTCCGGTCACTTACAAGAAGGCGGACGAACTGCGCGCCATAGCTACGAGCCTCCCCCAAGACCGCATCATAATTGAAACTGACGGACCTTTTCTCGCGCCGCAAGAGCGCCGAGGCAAACGCAACGAACCCGCCTACCTGCCTTTCATCAACCGCAAGCTCGCCGAACTGCATGGGGTCTCTGCCGAGGAGATGGCGCAACGGACCACCGCAAACGCCAAGCGGTTATTCGCCCTGCTTTGAACGGCGGCGCGAATGCTCTCGAAAAAGACCAAAGCCTGCTAAACTGCCTACAGTTCAAACGTTCAACCGGCCATTTGCTTGTGCTTTCAATCGTCATCGTCAATTGGAATGTGCGCGACCTGCTGGACGCTTGTCTCGCCAGCATATTCGCTTCGACCCTTGATGCCGAAAGCTACGAGATCATCGTGGTCGACTCCGCCAGCACAGACGGCAGCACAGACATGCTGCGTCAGAAATATCCCTCCGTGATCCTGTTGCCGCAGGCTGAGAATATCGGCTTCACACGGGGCAACAATCTGGGATTGGCGCAGGCAATGGGTGACTTCTTATTTCTGCTAAATCCGGACACTGAACTTTGCCCGACCGCTCTCGCCCAACTGCTCGACTATATGCAAGCGAATCCTGCGGTCGGCATCCTTGGGCCGCATACCCTCAACACCGACGGCAGCCACCAATCAACGCGCCGCCGCTTCCCTACCCTCATCACCGGCATCTTCGAAAGCACCTGGCTTTCGTTCTGGGCGCCCGCCGCCGTGGAACGGGACTATCGCCTCTTGGATACGGGCGACAAGAACATCATAGAGGTGGACTGGGTACAAGGTTCGGCCTTCCTCCTGCGGCGCGAGGTCTATCAAGATATCGGCGGCCTAGACGACGGCTACATCATGTATTACGAGGAGCTCGATTACTGTCGGCGGGCTAAATCCGCGGGCTGGCAGATTGTCTATCACGGCGGCGCCAAAATCACGCATCACGGCGGCAAGAGCAGCGAACAAGCCAGCGCCTTCAAGCACATACACTTCCAAACCAGCAAACTGCGATATTTCCGGGTGCATCACGGATACGGCGCCTATATCTTTCTGCGCGCCCTCCTCCTCATTCTCTTCGGCTGGCAGCTCATCCTGGAATCGTTTAAGGGCATGCTGGGCCACAAACGCGAACTGCGGACAGAACGCGTTCGCACATACTGGCAAGTGTTGCGCAGCGGCTTGAAGGCGAAATTATGAAGATCGCCATGATCAGCGGCGAGTTTCCGCCAATGCCCGGCGGCGTCGGCGACTTCGCGCGGATTCTGTCCGAATGCCTGCGCGTTGCAGGACACGATGTCTCCATTCTCAGCCGCGCCGGAACCTCAAGTGAAACCTTGCCCGTCAGCACAGTGGATGGCTGGGGCCTGAAGGGGCTGCGCCAGATTCGCGCCTGGCTGCGCCGCATCAAACCCGATATCGTCAATCTCCAGTTCCAGACCGCCGCCTACGACATGTCGCCATACATCCATTTTCTGCCGCACTTGGTTGATCGGCCCGTCGTCACCACATTTCACGATCTGCGCTTTCCCTATCTCTTCCCAAAGGCCGGTCCGCTTCGTAACTGGATAGTGATGCAGCTCGCGCGCGCATCGGCCGGCGTGATCACTACCAATCATGAAGATCACCTGCGCTTGAAAGCCATGCCCAAGCGCCGCTTGATTCCGATCGGCAGCAGCATTAAGCGCCGTACCCTCGACGCCCAGGAACGCGCCGCCCTCCGCGAGCGACTTGGCGCGACCCGTTCAACTTTCCTGCTCGGACATTTCGGCTTCGTCAAGGCGATCAAAGGGGTTGACTGGCTCATTGACGCTCTCGCGAGGACCCGCCGCGGCGGAGCAGATATACGTCTGGTTTTCATCGGCGGACGCAGCAACACCGTTGACGCCGACGGTGACGAGCAATATCTGCAGGGCTTGGATGAACGTATCAGACGCCTCGGCCTGGCGAACGCAGTGCAATGGACCGGCTTTCTGCCCGAGGCCGAAATCGCCGCCTGCTTCAATGCCATCGACCTGATGGTCTTGCCTTTCGCCGATGGCGCCTCCTACCGCCGCAGCAGTCTCATCGCCGCGATTCATCAAGGTTGCGCAGTGCTGACCAGCGAGCCAACTGTCGCAGTCGATTCCTTCAGTCACGGGCGCAATCTCTGGCTCGTTCCGCCCCGCTCGGCCGAGAGTATCCAAATCGCGCTTGCGCACTTGATGACTAATCGAGAACAATTGGAGACATTGCGCGGCGGCGCGCTGAAACTCAGCAAGCACTTTGATTGGGACGAGGTCACGCAGGCTACCGCCGACTTTTACCAAGCTTGCCTGTAACGGACTATTTGAATGCGCCTAAAGAGCCAGATTATGCAGGACAAAGATTTCCGAGCCATCGCCCTGTTGGTCTTGCTGTGGCTGCTGTTCTTCTGGCGCCTCTTTACTCCCATAGCCGCCGACCAGGCTTCGCTGGCAAAGGGTGACTTCTCCGGCCAATTCGTCGCCTTCGCTGGTTATCAGTACGAGCGCATGTCTCGCGGAGAAATCCCGCTCTGGAATCCCTACAACAATGGCGGTTTGCCCTTTATCGCCGATACGCAGGCAGCGGTATTCTATCCGCCGCGCTGGCTCACCATCGGCCTGAGCAGCATTAGCGGCGGCTGGAGCTATAACGCGCTCCAACTGGAGATGGCTTTTCACGTCCTGCTCTACACTCTGCTAATGTATCTCTTCGTGCGCCGGCTGACCTGGCGGCACGCGCTCAGTCATCTGGCGGCATTCTGTTCCGCCGTCATCATCGGCTATGGCGGCTACACAACCGGTTATCCTCCTCTGCAACTCGCCGTGCTCGAAGCCGCCGTCTGGTTCCCCTTAATCGCCATCGGCATACTTGAAGCGTCACGCGGCCGGCGACTCGCATTCCCCGGCATCGCGCTGGCTGGTTTTGGTCTGGGCCTGTCCTGGCTGGCCGGTCATCCCCAGACCAGTTGGTTCATCACCTACGTGGTTGTCGCCTATCTTTTATTTCGCTCGCTTCGTCTGAACAATCGCTGGCGCTCCTTCATCGCTGGTTTCGTCGCCTTAGCCACGGTGACCATCGGCGTATGCGCCGTCACCCTTTTGCCCGGCATCGAGTACCTGCTGCTGACATCGCGCGAAGAACTGGGTTACGCCGCAAAAGGCAACGGTTTCCCCTTCCGTGATATCGTCCAGCTTGTTTTTCCCGGCTCGGTCAGCCAATGGTCTCCACTCTATGCCGGGATCCCCGCGCTCTTCTTCGTCGCCTTGGCCGCCACCCGCGGGGAGCGCGAAAGTCGTTTCTGGCTGCTGACGGCTTTCATCGGCCTGCTGCATAGCCTCGGCGACAACAGCGCTTTCTATCAAGTCACCTACAACTTCGTTCCGGGCTTGCGCTTCTTCCGCGGCCAGGAACGCGCTGCCGTTGTCGTCGCCAATAGTCTGGCGATCTTGGCGGGCTTGGGCATTGTCGCTGCCGCCGCCTGGACCAATCACCTTTATCGCAGACGGGCGATACACTACTGGGGCGCCTTCGCTTCGCTTGTCACCGGCGTCGCGCTCGTCGCGTTTTTCGCCTGGACCGCCGACTCAGCCACCTGGGGAGGCCTGTTCAACATCGCTACACGCAGCGCGTTCATCGCCGTTGCCGCTTTTTTTGTCTTGCGGAGCTTCGTCTCCCAACCACGCAGAATTGTCGTACAACTCGCCCTGGCTGCTCTCATCGTATTTGAGCTTTTCTCCGTCAATCTCGATCATCCCGCCATATACGACTCCCTGCCGTACAACGAACAACTCAGTATGACGCCGTCGCCGCTCGTCCAACAAGTCCTGGATGACGACAGTCGGCAGCCCTTTCGCGTCGATGGCTTCCGCGGCCTGGAAGACAACTATGGCAGCCTTCACGGCCTGATGGATGTCCGCGGCATCAGCCCGCTTTGGCTGAAAGCGCCGCTGTTAATCATCTATGCCGATTATGATGATAATCCATTGTCCTGGGAGCTTTACGCAGTCAAGTATGTATTCAGCGGCCAAGAGCGCTTGTCGGTCCCCACCCAGGTAATAGGACGGGGCGCGGATCAGCGAGGCGCGGTTTACCTGCATCGCCTGGATGATCCCCGTCCTTTCGCCCGACTGTATTATGAAGCGGATGTCGTCGACAACGAACAGTGGGCGGTGGAATTGATGGGCGATATTCGCTACGACGAGCGTGAGAAAATCGTCTTGCAAAGGGCGCCGGCCCTGGCTCTGCCCGGTCAAGCCGCGGCGGGAAAGGCCACTGTCGCATCCTTCGCGCCAGAAGAAATCGTCGTCCACATCGATACTGCCGACAATGCCATTCTATCGCTGTCCCTGCCACATTATCCGGGCTGGAAAGCAAGCCTCAATGGCGAGCCGGTCCCGATCATCCCCGCCTACGCCGGCTTAAGCGCTGTCGAGATCCCCGCGGGGCAGCATTCGCTCTCGCTCACATTCGCGCCTGATACTTATGCCGTCGGCGTCATTGTCAGTGGGCTCACCTGGCTGGCCTTGGCGCTTTACGGGCTGCTTGCGCTGCTGAGAAGGAGTTGAGACTTGCCCTCCGCTAAGGCCCTCACTCTCTGGTTCAGCCAGCTCAATAGACGCAGCTACGCTATCGCTGTCGGTCTGACAGTCGGGGTCATCGGCGCCGGCATCGGCCTGCTCATCGCCGGCGTCGGTCCGCTATTGGCGCTTGCGGCGATTCTCGGCGTGCTGGCGGGCCTCTACATAATCACAGACGTAAACATTGCCCTCTACACCATCATCGCGACCGTGCTGCTGCTGCCTTTCGGCATCTTCCCAGTCAAAATCGCCATCACGCCCACTCTGCTCGACCTGGCTCTGGCCGGCTTTCTGCTGGTCTACCTCTTTCAATGGATGACGGGACGCCGCGGCGGCCTCCAACTGACGCCCGTCCACAGCCTGATCGCCGTTTATCTGATGTGGCTCGTCTTCGCCTTCGCCTTGGGCTTGCGTCACGCCGGACCCAGTTCATCAACGATTCGCCAATTCGCTGAAACACTCCTGAGTATCGGTCTGGTATTCATCCTCGTCGATCTCCTGCGCGAGCCGGCGATGCTGCGCCGCCTGGTGCTTGTCATTTTCATCGCGATCGGCGCTCAGGCATTCCTGGCCGTCACGCTCTTCCTCGCGCCCGATTCACTGGCGGAAGCGCTGTTGGTGCGCCTCGCCCGAATCGGCTATCCCAACGGCGGCGTCATCCGCTACATTGAGGACAATCCCGCCCTCGGCGAACGCGCGATCGGCACTTGGGTCGACCCCAATGCCCTTGGCGGCGTCCTCGCCACCGCCGCCATAATCATCACCCCGCAAATCGCCGCTAAAAAACCGATTATCCGCTGGCGCTGGCTGACGCTGGCGATTTTCCTGCTCGTCGCCCTGGCCCTGTTTCTGACCGCGTCACGGGCATCTTTCCTGGCGCTAAGCATCGGCTTGCTCGCCCTCGCTATCGTCCGCTACCGCCGCCTCCTGCCCGCGCTGCTACTGGCCGGGTTTGTTTTCCTCATTCTGCCGCAAACGCAGGGCTACATTCTGCGGCTGACGCAAGCCTTTCAGGGCGCCGACCTGGCGACCCAAATGCGCATCGGCGAATGGACCGACTCGCTTACGCTCATCGCGCGGTATCCGCTTTTCGGCGTCGGCTTCACCGGCACCCCGGAAATCGACATTTATGCGAACGTCGCCAATATGTACTTGATGATGGCGAGTCAAATCGGCCTGACCGGCGTTTTCATCTTTGCGCTTGCGATGATGGCTGTATTTGCCTACGGAGCGCGAGCCTGGCGCAGGGCGCGAGCAAACCCCGTCTTCGCCGCGATCCATCTGGGATTCCACGCCGCCCTGCTCACCGGCTTGGTAAACGCCGTCGCCGATCTCTACTTTTTCCGCCTCGATTTTCAGGCGTCGATCACCTGGTTCTGGCTCATCGTCGCTCTCTGCCTGGCCAGCTCTCGCCTGGCTCGGTCGACGCCCCCGCCAGCTAAATGAACCGTTGCAATCGCCTCCGGCTTGCAGTATCATACCCCGCCTACAACTGAATCACAGCTTTCCGCTCCGCCAAGCGCTTATAGGCGGGGCTGCAACCCGAGGGAAGGAACTCTTATGAGAGACTACGAACTGACGTTCATCGTCCGCATCTTGCCTTCAGACGAAGAAGTCAATCAAGCCATCGACCAGGTAATCAGTTACATTGAGCTTGGCGATAACGGCGTCGTCAAGAGCGTCGACCGCAAACTCTTCGGCAGGCGGCGCCTGGCCTACGAAATCGACGGGCAGCGCGATGGCCACTACGTATTTATCAAAGCCGCGATCCAGCCCGACCACATCCAAGAATTGGAAACCGAGCTGAAGCTCTTCGACGCCGTCCTGCGCTATCTGCTGGTGCGCGAAGAAGGCGAAGTCAAAGCCGCCGTACGGTAACCCACGATCAATCCGTACAGGGTGATTCCGACCGAACACTCAAATGAACGCGAATAATGCAATGGAGATGACAAGTCGTGAGCGACAATCCAGAAACCACTAAGCCAGCAACCACCTCGAGGCCAGCAACCACCTCGAGATCAGCAAGCACGTCGAGATCAGCAAGCACATCGAGATCATCGTCAGAACGAAGCCGCGGTCCAAGGCGACCCGGCGGATCTTGGCGCAGGCGCGGACGCGGACGCCGCGGTCGGACAACCTACTGCCCCAAAGGCCGCTGCTTCGATTATAAGGACATCAATACCCTGTCCCGATACATCAACGAAAGCGGCAAAATGAAGCCGCGACGCCAGACCGGCAACTGTTCCCGTTGCCAGCGCCAACTTTCGCGCGAAATCAAACGCGCCCGTCATCTCGCTCTGCTGCCATACGTCGTTGACTAGCAGATTCCGCGCTCGGCCAGGGCTCATTCCCCGCGGGCATCAACGGCAAATCAATTGAGGAGTTTGCGCATTCATGTCGAAAAGGGCTCAGACGACCGGCGCGCCAAGACGCCGGCGACGCCGGACGCAAGCAGCGACAGTTGACGGCGGCGAAAACATTGCGCAAGGCCGGGACGAAGCATCATACAAAAGCCGTGCCGAACGAGAAGAACAGCTGCAAAAATGGGTCATTCGCGGCATTGGCGCTGTCGTCGGCATCTTGCTGCTCCTTGTCGCAATCGCCTTCGCCTTCGAACAGCTCATCATTCCCAACCAGTTGGTCGCCACCGTCCACGGCCAAGGCATCACCGTGAGCGAATTCCGCCAGCAATACCTGCTTGAGCGCAACCGACTGCTGCTGCAACTGAATCAGATCCAGAGCGCCGGTTTCGATATCCAACAATTGGCGCAGCAAGAACCCTACGCCACCTGGATAAACGAAGTCAATGTGCCCGACCAGCTGGGCCTGCGCGTATTGAATGATATGGTCGATGACCGCTTGCTGGCCTATGAAGCGGCTTCCCGCAACCTGTCCATCGACGACACTTCCCTGCGCCAGGCTGTCGAAAGCTACTTCGGCTTCGATCCCACCGAAGTCGCCCTGATCGGCGTCGAGCCGACCGTCACTCCCGAACCGACCATCACGCCGACTCCCTACGTTTCGCCGACGCCATCGCCCACTCCGCCACCCACCGCCACGCCTGACCCGGCAGCGGGGCCCGAAGACGCCGAACCCACCATCACGCCGCAGCCGACCGTCGTCGAGCCGACCCTAAGCGCCGAAGAAGTGCGCGAAAACTTCGCCCAGAACGAACGCGACTATCGTTCATACTTTGATCGCGCCGGCGTACTGCCGGAAACCTTGGACGCCCTCTTCGAGCGTAACGCCCTCGAAGGCCTGCTCGCCGATGCCCTCGTCCCCGATGACGCCGGCCTGCTTTACGCCGACGTCCGCCATATCCTTGTCGATGACGAAGATACCGCCCTGGCCGCGATCACCGCCCTGCGCGATGGCGAATCTTTCGCAGCGTTGGCTCGCGCCATTTCCACCGACCCGGGCAGTGCCTCGCGCGGTGGGGAACTGGGCGAAGCTTATGTCGGCAACTATGTGCCGGAGTTTCGCCACGCCATCGAAGAAGCCGCGATCGGAGAAATCGCCGGGCCCATCGAAAGTGAATTCGGCTTCCATGTATTGCAAGTTCGCAGCAAAGAGCAGCGCGCTGGCGCCAATGTAGAATCCCAGCGTGAGCAAGCCAAGCAGCAAGAATTGCAACTGCTGAAAGAGCGGCTGCGGGAAGATCAGACCGACAACTTCGAGATTCGCGACAACTGGCTCGATCACATCCCGCGCAGTTGAAATCTTTCAGTTTGACAGGAAAACCAGCGGCGGCGAAACGAGAATCAGTCGCCGCTTTGCCCTCCCAGAATACTCATTGGGCTCTGCTCCTTTTCACTTTTCCCCCTATCTTGACTCGTCTATAATGCAGGCATGATTGTCAATCCCATCGACAAGCTGGAATGCCAGCTCGAGACCTTGACGGAGGGCGCATTTGCCCGCTTGTTTCGCCGGACCATCAGCGCCCGCGATATCGCCGTCTTGCTGCTGCGAGCGATGGAAGACAGCGCCGCCGCTCCAGCGACCATCCACGGTAAACCAATCGCGCCCGACATTTATCACATTCATCTTCATCCCCAAATCGCTAATGGCTTCCTGGCGGAGTATTCCGATTTTCCTCTGCGCCTGGCGCGGCTGATTGACGACCTGCGGGAAGAATCCGGCTTTCAACTCCAAGCGCCGCCGCGGGTTGTCCTGCATACGAACAAAGAGTTGACGACGCTCCAAGCCAGAATCACAGCGGAACACAGTGCTTTGTCACATAGCGGAACCGCACAGATGCCGCCCGTTAGTATGATGCCACAGCAGCCGGCGGCGATTTCTGATCCGATGCTCCACATTGACGGCATACGTGTTGTGCCCCTGGGCAAGTCTGTCATCAATATCGGTCGGGAGACCAACAACGACATTATCATCGCGGACGCCTACATCTCCCGCCATCACTTGCAATTGCGCAAACGCTTCGGCGCCTACACGCTCTTCGACGTCAACAGCCGCGGCGGCACGCGGGTCAATGACAAGGCCGTTGTCGATCACCGCTTGTGCAACGGCGATGTCATCGCCATCGGTCATAGCACTCTGGTCTATTCGGACGAAAACAACGGTGACGCGGTCGACGAAACGACACAGATTCTGCCGCCGGACTAGGTCAGGATCGTGAACATCGAACAGACCCTCTTCTTCTTTCGGCTGCTGGCGGGGCTGAGTCTGGTCGCTCTTCTCCTGGCTCTCTTCATCGTCATCTGGCGCAATCTCCTTCAGCTTGAGCTTGGCGCGGCGCCGGCGCCTTCCGAGCACGGCTACCTCGTGCGTGAACAGCCGCCACAGGCCGGCGATCCTGAGCGCTGGTCGCTCCGGCCCATCGTCACACTGGGCCGCGCGGGGCGCAACGCTATTGTGGTCAACGATGATTTCGCCAGCGCCGAGCACGCACGCATCACGCTCGACGGCGGCAAATGGTGGCTGGAAGACCGGCAAAGCCGGAACGGCACACACTTGAATAATGACAAAATTATGCGACGGACTATCCTGGCCGATGGCGATGTGATCGGAATCGGAAACTATCGCTTCCGAATCCATCTCACGTCCTAGCAAGCGGCCGAGCAGCCATTTGAGGTTTATGAGAGCGCAGGAATCCTGACGGAGGCAACTGATGGAAGCGATAAGAATTGCAGTAATCGGCGGATCAGGCCTTTACAACATGCCGGCGATCTCGGCTGTCGAAAAGCTGCAACTGGATACGCCCTTTGGAAAGCCGAGCGGGGCCATTCGCGTCGGCAGCTTGAGCGGCAAGCGCGTCGCCTTCGTCCCGCGCCATGGCGAAGGTCATGTGCTGTCTCCTGCAACGCTGCCCTACCGCGCCAACATCTACGCGCTCAAGACCTTGGGGGTCCGCTTCATCATCGCCGTGAACGCTGTCGGCTCTCTGCGCGAAGACTATGCGCCCGGCCATATCATCACGCCCGATCAGATCATTGATTACACCATCCATACCCGCGCGCGCTCCTTCTTTGAAGATGGCGTCGTGGCGCACATATCTGCCGCCGATCCCATGAGCGATTATCTGCGGGACGTCATTGCCAACTCCGTTGAGTCGGTCGGCGGCACGATTCACAGCCGAGGCAGCATCCTGGTTGAAGATGGCCCGCGCTTCGCCACCCGCGCCGAAAGCCACCTGTTCCGCGCCTGGGGCTGTGATCTCATCGGCATGACTTCCGCTCCCGAAGCCTTCCTCGCCCGCGAAGCCGAGATCGACTACGCCTCGCTCGCCCATGTCACCGACTATGACAGTTGGCATAGCGAAGAAGAAGCCGTCACCTCCGATATGGTCATTGAAACCCTCTCCAAAAACATCAAGACGGTACAAGCGGCACTGGCCGGCGCAATCGCGCAAATCGACGAAAACAAAGTCGTCCCCGCGCATACCACTCTCGATACCGCACTGGCGACTTCGCGCACGGCCATGGACACCGACGCCATCAGCAAACTGAAGCCGATCCTGGCGCGAGTGCTCAACCTTGACTAGCACGCAAGTCGACAAGCCTGTCCCCATCGTTCGTCTGGTGATCGGATCGGCCGGCGGCGGCAATCGCTGGCTCCTGCTCGCACTGGCAGCTGTGTTTGTCTTTGCCGGCCTTGCATCCGTCGCAGTGACGCGACCATCGCAGGGTGATGTCTGGTTGACTTTCGCTCTCTGGCTCGCCGGCGCCGCCGGCGCTACGCTGATCTTGAAACTTCGCCTGCCCGCGCATGATCCGCTGCTCCTTGCCCTGCCTCTGTTTCTTAGCGGCTGGGGACTGGTGGCGATCGAACGGCTCGCCCCGTCATTCGCCGACCGACAAGCGCTCTGGCTGGTCATCAGTGTCCTCGCAATGCTGGCGGTCGCCTCCTTCCCTCATCCGCTCCGCTGGCTGCGCAGCTATCGATACAGTCTGCTGGCCGCGGCCCTGCTGCTTTTGCTTGCTACCATCGCGCTTGGTCGCAATCCCTCCGGCTTTGAATTCGCGCCTCGCCTCTGGCTGAGCTTCGGCTCCTTCTATTTTCAGCCTTCGGAGTTGATGAAAGTCATCCTGGTCGCCTTCATGGCAACCTACCTCGCCGAGCAGACTGTCGCCATTCGGGCGGGTTCAGAAGCCGCCGGCGGCGACATGGCTGCCTCCCCGCGCCTGATTGGCCCCATGCTGCTGATGTGGCTGCTGTCCATGGTTGTCCTCGTTTGGCAGCGCGATCTGGGCACGGCCATGCTCTTCTTCATCGTCTTCATGATTCTGCTCTACCTCGCCAGCGGCGACCGCAGGATAATCATCGGCGGGGTCGCGCTAATCTTGGTTGCGGGCTTGGCCGCCTACCATCTGTTCGACGTCGTGCAGCTGCGCGTGGATATCTGGCTGAATCCCTGGCCCGAAGCCGATGGACGCGCCTACCAGATCGTGCAAAGCCTGATGGCATTTGGCGCCGGCGGCATATTCGGGGCCGGCGTCGCCCAGGGCTATCCGGGCTACATCCCCGTCGTCCATTCCGATTTCGTCTTCGCCGCCATCGCCGAAGAATGGGGCTTGCTCGGCGTCATCGGCATCTTGAGCTGTCTCGGCGTATTGGCCTGGCGCGGTCTCTCCATCGCCCTGACTCATCCCGGCGCGGCATTTCACAAGCTGCTCGCGGTCGCCATCACTATGACGCTGCTTGTGCAGGCGCTTATGATCATGGCCGGCGTCCTGAAGCTCCTGCCGCTAACCGGCGTCACCCTCCCCTTCATCAGCTACGGCGGCAGCTCCTTGCTCGCTTGCCATGTCATGATCGGTCTTCTGCTGCGCTTGTCGACCGGGGCGCGTTAGATGCTTTACGCGCGCCAAATCCGCCACATCCTGTTTGGCGTCCTGGCCTGCCTCGCGCTTGTCGGCGTTTCCGCGGCATATTGGGCGATCGCCGGACGCGATACGCTGCTGCTGCGAGAAGACAACCCCCGTCGCATTGAAGCTCTCGCTCGCATTCAACGTGGCGGCATATTTGATCGCAACAGCCAGATTCTGGCCGAGACGGTCGCTGCGGATTCTAGCCTGATACGCCGCTACCCCATGCCCTCCACATTCAGTCTCGTCGGCTATTACAGCCTGCGCTATGGCGTCGGCGGCGCGGAAGCAGGTTATGACGAACTCTTGTCAGGCCTCCGTCCGTTTGAGTCACTCGCCGATTACTTCAACAGCCAGATCCTGCGGCTGCCACAAATCGGCGCGGACATCATGCTTACCATCGACACGCGAATTCACGATGCGCTTGCCGATGCGATGGCCGGCTCAGATGGCGCCGCTATTGTCATGGATGCTGCAACTGGCGAGCTTCTCGCCCTCGTGAGCCTGCCCAGCTTCGATCCCAACCGCCTCGACGATGACTGGAGCCAGTTGATCGAAGCCGAGGGCGATCCATTTTTCAACCGCGCTCTGCAAGGCAACTACCAACTTGGGGGCAACATCTACGCCCTCTGGCTGGCGCAAGCCATCAATGCCGGCTTCGAGCTGTCCCTGCGCTTCACCGGCGCGGCCGACCCGGTCTTATTGGACGATGGCACGGCGATCCACTGCGTTGTCCAGCCCGCGTCCGCTGACCTCACTTTGACCGAAGCGCTCGGCCATGGTTGTCCCGCGCCCTTCAAAAGCTACCCGCGGGCGCAGTCCGCAGCCGACTACGACGACCTGATATCAGCCTACCGGTTCTCGGATCCAGTCGTTCTGTCCGGCTTTCCGCAGCCGGAAGAATTTCCCCCACCAAGGACCACCAGCGAGCTTGAGCCCGCTGCGCTCGCCCTGCGCAATATCCTCGGGCAAGGCGCGCAGATCACCACGCCTCTGCATCTCGCCACTATCATCGCCGCCCTCGCCAATGACGGCATCGCCATCGCCCCCTGGATTCACCTGGGGACGCGCCATCCCGACAGTGAAGAATGGCGGGGGAACCCACCCAACGCGGAATCGCATCGCATGCTGAGCGCCACAAGCGCCCGGCGCATGCGAACCCTGCTGCGCGACACTTGGGCTATCCTGTACCGAGAAGAGTCCGATCCCCAAAGCGAAATCGGCGGGTTCGTCGCCATGTCCCGCTCCGGCGACGAAACGCAACTCTGGCTGAATGGTTATGCCACGCCGCTTGGCGAAAACCCCGCCGCATTTGTCATATTGCTGGAAGACAGCGCCGAACTGCCCAAACTGCTTGCGATCGGCGACGCCCTGGTCAAAGCCCTCAGTTAGCCGGCTGACGCGGATAACGCTTCTCTAGCCAACGAAGTCCATCCCGCTCTTCGCCAGCGCCTGATTGAACTCTGCTATTCCTTCACATCGCAGCTTATTGAACTTGTCGATCTGGGCTCCTATCTCGCCCGAGAGCTTCTCGAATACTTCGTACGATTGTTCGGTCGGCGGAAACTCGCCCAAGCCCACCACCGACGGCAGGGCACTCAGCCGACGCAGCGTATCGGTCCCGTGATTCGCGCGGCCTTTCCAGCCTTCGGGCAAGTCCGGTATGAATATGCCCGATTCAATCTCTCGCACTTGCGCCTTGAGTTCAGCCGCCCGTTCCGCCAAATCTGATCCCACGCCATCTGTCGACAGCCGTTCTTCCAGACCGCCCAACTGAGTGCGATACCGCCGCATGGTGTTGATCGTCTCCGTCGTTTCCGAATAGCAGCGATAAATTCGCAGCATCAAGTCATATTGTGACCGCAAATCCTCAGCCGATGCGCTCGATGTCGCATCCTTGACCAGTTCGAAAACCTGCGTCTGCGTCTCAGCGCCAAACTCAAGCGTCAACTGATAGCTGCCGGGCACAACTGTCGGTCCCGCCATGCGCTCAAACTGCGGATCCCTACCCTTCAATTCCGGCGATGTCGGCAGGCGCATATCCCATACAAACCTGTTCCAGCCCGCCTTCGCCGTCAGATAGATGATCGACTTGTCCGGCTTGTCCTTCTGCCTTTGCCGTTCCGCCTCATCCAAGCTGCTGAATTCATTGAGCAACTCACCATCAGCATCACAAATCGTCAGTTTGACCTTGCTTTCCGGCTCATCTTGCAAATAGTAGGTTATCAGCACGCCGCGCGGCAGATTCTCTCCCGAATCCAAAAATTGCCGCTCCACTACATTCTCCGGCGTGACCACATGCGTATACGCCGCCATAATGCCGGTCGAGCTCTGATAGGTCTTGCCGGGCTGATCAACCAGACGCCGCGCATCGATGCTCTCCAAAATGCGCTGCGTATCCCGCGGCTTGAGCAGCAGCGCCGTACGCTCCGCCTGATTATCATCAAGCTGCCGCAAGCGCGTCAGATCATCGAGAATCCAAAACGACCGACCATGAGTCGCCGCGATCAAATCGCTGCCCTTCACCAACAAGTCATGAATCGGCGTCATCGGCAAATTCAACTGGAAGCGCTGCCAACTCGCGCCATCGTCGAATGAGATATAGACGCCCGTCTCCGTGCCGGCATACAGCAGTCCTGGACGTTCCGGATCGCAGCGAATAACCCGCGTGAAGTCCTCAGCCGCTATGCCCTCATCGATCCGCGTCCAGCTCCCGCCATAGTCAGTCGTCTTGTACAAGTAGGGCGAATAATCATCATGCTTGTATCGTATCGCCGCCAGGTAGCAGGTCGCCGGATCGTGTGGCGAAAGCTCCAGCATGCTCACCATCGACCACTCGGGCAGATCGCCCGGCGTAACCTCGCTCCAGGTCTCGCCATTGTCCTTCGTGATATGCACCTGGCCGTCATCCGACCCGGCCCAAATAACACCGGGCACATGCGCCGATTCCGCCAGCGAAAACACCGTGGCATACACCTCCGCGCTCGCCCCTTCCCGATTGATCGGACCGCCCGAGACCCCCAGCGTCGCCGGATCTGCCCGCGTCAAATCGGGGCTTATCACCTCCCAGCTATGCCCTTCATTCGTCGACTTAAACACCATATTCCCGCCGACATAGAGCGTATTCGGATCATGCGGCGAGAAGACAATCGGATAGGTCCAGGCGAAGCGATACTCCGAATCCGCCGCCGCCTCGCCCGCTGTCATCTCGGGCCAGGTCGTCACCAGCCGCATCTGCTTGCTGGCATGATCGTAGCGCTGCAAGCAGTTCCCGCCGCCGGGCGAGCTCCCTATCGCGCCGACAAAGATGACATTGTCGTCATCCGGCTTCACCGCGATATAGCCGCTTTCGCCCGAGCCGGCGATGAAGCCGTCCATCCACATAAGCGATGACTTCTCGTTGCGGCTCGGCACCGCAATGCTGCTGTTGTCCTGCTGCGTCCCATACACGAAATACGGATCGCGATTGTCCGTCGCCACATGATAGAACTGCGCCGTCGGCTGGTTGAATATCGACGACCAGGTATCGCCGCCGTTCAAGGACACGCAGGCGCCGCCGTCATTCCCTTGCACCATGCGCTTGGGATTCTTCGGGTCGATCCACAAGTCATGATTGTCCCCATGCGGCGTCGCAATCATCTGATAAGTCTTGCCGCCGTCAATCGATTTCCAAAAGCGCAAGTTGTTGACGTAGACCGTGTCCGCGTCTTGCGGATCCGGCGTCACATGCATGTAATACCAGGCGCGCGAGATGATGTCGTTGTTGCGCGCGACAAATCTCCAGCTGTCGCCGTAATCATCCGAGCGGTACATGCCGCCCTCTTCATGCTCCACCAAAGCGTAAACGCGCCCGGCCCGCGCCGGCGACGCCGCGATGCCGACCTTGCCCAATATGCCCGCCGGCAGTCCCTTATTCGACGCGATATTCTCCCAACTGTCGCCGCCATCCAGCGAACGCCAGATGCCGCTATCCTCGCCGCCGCTGCTCATCATGTGAAAACTGCGATAGCATTCCCAAACGCTAGCGTAAATGATGCGCGGGTTATTGACATCAATGCTGAGGTCCACCGCCCCGGCTTTGTCGCTGACGAAGAGTACCTGCTCCCAATTCTCGCCGCCGTCGGTCGAGCGAAATACGCCCCGCTGCTGATTGTGCCCGAAGGCATGGCCCAAGGCCGCGACAAATACCGTATCCGGATCCTCGGGATGAACGCGTATCTTGCCGATATGCCGCGTGTCTTCCAGGCCGATATGCCGCCAACTCCGTCCCCCGTCAGTCGACTTGTAAACCCCATCTCCATGCGAGACATCAATGCGGATGGTCGCCTCGCCCGTCCCGGCGTAAATGACATTGGGATCAGCTTCCGAAACCGCCAGCGCGCCGATAGAAGCCGTGTTGAAGTAGCCGTCAGAGATGTTCTCCCAGTATTGCCCGGCGTCCTCCGTCTTCCAGACGCCGCCAGCGCAGGCGCCAAAATAGAATGTGCCAAGCTCAGTCGGGTGCCCGGCGACCGTGACCACCCGCCCGCCGCGGAAGGGTCCAATACAGCGCCAACGTCCGATGTTGTCGAGGGGAAGGTTCATGATGTCCGTGCTTTCTGTGAAATTGGGTAACTGATTCGCAGTATTGTAGCGTGAAAGGAGTCCATTGAGGTAATGGCGTGACCTCTACGATCGGCCACTCTAAGAAATGGCCAAGTTATCCCACAACCCCCTCCACTAAATCCGCCGCCCGCTCAACGCCACCCAACGCCGCCATCTCCACCGCCAAGCCCAAGGCAATCTCCTCCACCCACTCCGCCTCAAGCAGCGCCCGCACCCCCTCGCGCAGTTGACCCTGCCGCACATCATGCGCTGTCAAATGCAAGCCAACCTTGGCCTCCGCCACGCGCCGTCCCTGTATCCGCTGATCGGCCGCATGCGGCACCACGATCTGCCGCAGCCCGCTGACAACCGCCTGATGTGTCGTGCCCATGCCGCCGTGATGGATGATGACGCGGCAGCGCGGCAAGACCCAATCGTACGGCGCCCAGTTCAGCAGCCGCGTGCCAGCCGGCAGGGCCCGTTTCAATTCCGCCTTCTGCTCCGCCGTGATCGGATTCCAACCCAAGGTCAGCACCGGCAGCAATCCCGCGCTCGCAATCGCCTGCGCCGCCCAACTGTAAAAGCCCAGGTCGCCGGTGAATATCGTGCCCAGCGTCACCAGTCCCAAGCCCCTGTCCGGCGGTATCTCCCGCAGCCATTGAGGCTTCGGATTGATGGGGGGGCTCGGCCTACCGCCCACAAATTGCGTCTGGGGCAGAATCGTCGCCAATTCCGCGCCATACCAGCCTGGCGTAAAGTAGGCGATATGCAGCGCTTCGCTCACGATCGACGGCGTCGAACCGCGCGAGAAATTACGCCCTTCAATGCTGAAGCGATCGCAAAGCCGCTGAATCCGCCGCTGACTGTCGCTGCTCAGATCGCGCTGGACAGGAAACAGATTATCGGCGTCCAGCGTCGCCTGCGCCGGCCAGCCGCAAATGATCAGCGGTACATCAAGGATTTCAGCCGCGATGGCTGACGCGCTGAGAAATGGATCGGAGACAATGGCGTCCGGCGCGCCGATCTCGTCCTCCAGGTCCAGAAAAGCCTCGACCGCTTCCCCGACCAGGTCTTCGCTCAACCACGTATCCAGCGCCCGTTTATAGCGCAGCGCAACCGCTTCTTGGGGGGAGATGCTGCCCAAGTCTGGTTGCGGAGGCGGCGGCCACAGCCATCCCGTCTCACGAATCGCGCGGAATGCTAGACGCGAATGCTCTATCGCTCGGTTGAGCGGCGCTTCGCTCAGCCACAGAACCTCGTGACCGCGCGCTGACAATGCCTGCGCCGTCTTGAGGAAACCACCCCAATCCGTGTGGCTATACAGCGGCGCGGATACAAACCAGAACCTTGCCACAATTAATCGTCTCGATCAGGTCTAAAAAGCCGGCTCGGGCAATTTCAAATACGGCGTCAGATACTGCCCGGTATAACTCATCGGATTAGCCGCCACTTCTTCCGGCGTCCCTTGCGCGATGACTTCGCCACCGCCGCCGCCGCCTTCCGGACCCAGGTCGATGATATGATCCGCCACCTTGATGATGTCGAGGTTGTGCTCGATCACGATGATCGTATTGCCGGTGTCCGCCAGCTTCTGCAAGACATTGATCAGCTTCTCCACATCAAAAGCGTGCAAACCCGTTGACGGCTCATCGAGGATGTACAGCGTCTGCCCGGTCGCCCGCTTCGATAGCTCCCGGCTCAACTTGATGCGCTGCGCTTCGCCGCCGCTCAAGGTCGTCGCCGGCTGCCCGATGCGAATGTAACCCAAGCCCACCGCGTCCAATGTCGCCAGCTTGCGCCGTATCCGCGGCAGATTCTCAAAGAAGGCCAAGCCCTCGCTGACCGTCATATTCAGCACGTCCGATATCGACTTGCCTTTATAATGCACTTGCAGCGTCTCGCGGTTGTAACGCGTCCCGCGGCAGACCTCACACTGCACATAAACATCGGGCAAAAACTGCATTTCAATCTTGATCAGCCCTTGCCCCTCACAATTCTCGCAGCGCCCGCCTTTCACGTTGAAGCTGAAACGCCCCGCCCGGTAACCGCGGATCTTGCTCTCCGGCAATTCGGCGAACAGCCCGCGAATATCGTCAAACATCTTCGTATATGTACCCGGATTGCTACGCGGCGTCCGCCCGATCGGGCTCTGATCGATATTGATGATCTTGTCTATCTTTTCCGCGCCGATGATCTCATCATGCGCGCCGGCACGATCGCGGCTGCGATTGACCAACTGCGCCAATCGTCGATACAGCGTCTCCACCACCAGCGACGACTTGCCGCTGCCGCTGACGCCCGTCACGCAGATCAACTTGCGCAGCGGAAAATCCACGTTGACGCTCTTGAGATTGTTCGCCCGCGCGCCCTTGATCGTCAGATACTCGCCCGACCCATCGCGCCGATGCGCCGGCAGGGGAATCTCAAAGCGTCCCGCCAAGAACGCGCCCGTACAACTCTCGTCCTGCGCCGCCACTTGATCCGGCGTGCCCGCCGCTACCACATGCCCGCCATTCTCGCCCGCGCCCGGCCCCAGGTCAATCAGCCAATCCGACGACCGCATCGTGTCCTCATCGTGCTCGACCACCAGCACTGTATTCCCGATGTCGCGCAATCCCGTCAAGGTGCGTATCAGGCGTTTGTTGTCCCGCTGATGCAAGCCGATTGACGGCTCATCCAGCACATAGAGCACACCCGTCAGTTGACTGCCCACCTGAGTCGCCAGCCGAATCCGCTGCGATTCGCCCCCGCTCAATGTCGCCGCGCTCCGCGAAAGCGACAGATAATTTAGCCCCACGTTGCTCAGGAAACCCACCCTCGAGTCCAACTCGCGCAGGATCTGATGCGCAATCTGCTGTTCCCGCTGACTAAGCAGGGCCCGTTCGCCCCGAAGGGATTCGACCCACTCGCTCAATTCATCGATCGGCAGCTGCGTGATTTCGTGGATCGTCCGCCCGCCGATGGTCACCGAAAGCGCTTCCGGCCGCAGCCTCTGCCCGCCGCAGGTCCGGCACGGTATCTCCCGCATGTACTCCAGTATCTTGCCCCGAATGAACTCGGATTCCGTCTGCCCATAGCGCCGCTGCAGATTGGGAATGACACCCTCATGCCGCGTCGACCAGGTCCGTTCCTGCCCGCTCGAATGATAATAAGTCACATCGAAACGCTCATTGCCCGAGCCATAAAGCACCAACTCCTGATGCTTCTTCTTCAGCTTCTTCCAGGGGACATCCAGCCGGAAGCCAAATTCCCGCGCCATGCTTTGGAAGACATTCCAGTTCCAGCCTCTCCTGTCATCCAGCCCGAATCCATTCGCGTTGATCGCCCCATCCGCGATCGACTTGTCCGGGTCGGGCACGATTAAGTCGGGGTCAATCTCCTGGCTGTAGCCCAAACCCTGACAGGTGGTACAAGCGCCGCTCGGCGTATTGAAACTGAAGAGCCGCGGCTCCGGCTCGGGCACGCTGCCGTGTCCGTTCGGGCAAGCCAAATCCTCGCTGAACAAGTGATCAACCGAGTTCTCGCGGTCCGTCACATCCTGGATAATGATCCGACCGTCGCCCAATTCCAGCGCTGTTTCCACCGCATCGGTCAGCCGCGTCTCGAAAGCGGTCGCCTCCTCGTCCTGATCAACTGCGAATTGACGAATGATCAAGCGGTCGACCACTATCTCGATATCATGAATCACATAGCGGTCCAGCTCGATCTCCTCGTCCAGGTCCCGCACCGCGCCATCAACCCGCACCCGCGCGAAACCCTGTTTGCCGATATCTTCCAGCGCCTTCTTGTGGTTGCCTTTCTTGCGGTGAATCACCGGCGCCAACACCTGAATCCGACTGCCCGCCGGCAAACTCTGCACCTGATCGACAATCTGCTGCGCGCTCTGCGCCGATACCTCGGCGCCGCACTTCGGGCAATGCGGAATGCCCACCCGCGCATAAAGCAAGCGCAAGTAATCGTAAATCTCCGTCACCGTGCCCACCGTCGAGCGCGGATTGTGGCTGACGCTCTTCTGGTCGATCGAAACCGCCGGGCTCAAGCCCTCGATCTGGTCGACATCCGGCTTCTCCATCAAGCCCAGGAACTGCCGCGCATAACTGCTCAAACTCTCGACGTAGCGCCGCTGGCCCTCAGCGAAGATGGTATCAAACGCCAATGATGACTTGCCCGACCCCGAAAGCCCGGTGATGACCACCAACCGATTGCGCGGAATCTCGACATCAATGTTCTTGAGATTATGCTCGCGCGCCCCGCGCACAATGATCTTGTCTTGCATCTGCGCCTACACTCAAGCGTCCTGTATTTCGAGCCTGCCTGGTTACGAATTGAACTTGAAAATAGACAGAATCCCACCACGAATTATAATCGCATGTGCCTCAACATAGAACAGACAATTCATTCACGGCAATCGTCGGATGCCGTCGTTTCCGCGTACAAATTGCGCCCTACTAGCGCTATGATTAAGCCATCGTCGGGTATGATTCCAAGACCGACCAAATGCCTGCTTTTCTCTGTGCCCTCTGTGACTCTGTGGTGAAATCATGACAAAGCAATTCCACTGGGACGATCCCTTCCTGC
>JAPOYU010000109.1:6708-7217 GCA_026706395.1 Chloroflexota bacterium | reverse complement strand
CCGGCTGGCGCGATAGGCGGGATAAACAGACATGGGACAGGCAACCGGATATTCATTTGTCGTATCGCCCGAGAAGAGTAGAGGATAGGCATGCACATCAGTGATCGTGATTGATCGTCCCATTGCGGCACACTTTCCGTATGTGGCAGGCTGAGGGCGCGCGGTGGCGCTCCTCAACCTGCGCGGCCATGTTCAGGCCTTATTCTTCTTCGGGATAGTAGGTGTCGATGTTGTCAGCGCTGATCACTTCATGCGGCACGCGGACGATGCTCGGCACAGCATTGCCGGCGAGAATGTCCAAGGCCAGTGGAACAATGAAGTCACCGTAGCGTTCGGGGAAGAATGATACCGTCCCGACCAGTGGAGAGTTGCCTGCGCGAATCGCATCGAGGGCGATGGCGTCAGCGTTCTTGCCGATGACAACGCCGTCGACGGTTGGGTCGCCGCGATCCGCTTGCGACATGGCGCTGGCGATGCCAAAGGCGCGGTCATCGTTGATGCTGGTCGCC
>JAPOYU010000109.1:0-6560 GCA_026706395.1 Chloroflexota bacterium | reverse complement strand
TCTTCTTCCGGCCACATGTGCTCTTCCGCCCACGCGGCCGCAAACTCCGCCGCGTAGCGCCCGGTCGCGCAGTTGTCCGCACCCCAGAATACCGAACCGGGGTGAGTGACATCGACAGCGATAACCGGAATGTTCTCTGCGTTGTATTTCGACATGATGGCTTCCGTCAGTTCGGCGAAGACGTTGAAGGACACCACCAGATCCGGTTCGCGCGTGACACAGGCGTCGGCGTTCTCCAGCGGCTGCGTGGTGCTGGGATAGGCGTTGTTGAACACGAGCAATTCGACCCCGGCGGCTTCCGCAGCGTTAGCCATGCTGGGGTTCACCTTCAGATCAAAGTCAAACTCTTCACTTTCAGGCGTGAAGCAAATCGTGACATCGCCCATCGCTTCGGCCGCCATCGAGGCGTCCCAGTCCATCATGGCGTCGCCTTCGGCATCCTCGGCCAATTCGTATGCCCCTTCTTCAAAGTTGTAACGCACCCAGTAGACCGCCTGATCGGGATCTCCCGGGTCTTGGTCCATGGTGGGGTTTTCGGGCATGTCTTGAGCGAAAACAGGAATTACCGACAGCGAAGCGAGGATCACGACACACAGTACAATTGCAAAACCGCGATACAGTTTCGACATGATAATGTCTCCTCCAAAAGCATTACTTTACATTATGTGATGCTGCCTTCAGGTATCGAATCGTCTAGGCGCCTCCTGAATGACTTTATATCCGTTGCTTGAGCTGGTCCAGCGATACCGCAATCATCAACACAGAGCCCTCGACCACCATTTGCCAATTGGCGTTGATATTGAGCAGGGTCATGCCGTTTTTCAGGACGCCCACCAGCAGCACACCTAGCAAAGTGCCTTGTATCACGCCGACTCCGCCGGACAAGCTGACGCCTCCCAGGATGACTGCCGATATAACGCTCAGTTCGCTGCCGGCGGCATAAGGGATGCCGGCGCCGGTCAATCCCGCCAGTACGATCCCGGCGAAGCCCGCGCCCAGTCCACTCAACGTATAAAGCGCGATCCGCATGCCGGCGACATTGATACCCGCGCGGCGGCAGGCCGAGGCATTGTCTCCAATGGCGTATATATACTTGCCGAATTGTGTAAAGCGCAGCACGAGGTAGCAGAGCAGCATCGTCGTGAGCATGAGGATCACCGGCACCGGTATCTCCAGACTGCCGACAATCAACTCGCCCTGGCCGATCTCCAGGAAGGTGCGGTCGCGGACGAGCGCTGAACCGGAGCGCGTCGCCAGCGTCATCCCGCGGACGATGAACTGCATGCCTATCGTGGCGATGATGGGATTGACGCCGATCTTGGTGACGATGATGCCATTGCTGAAGCCAATGAATGCGCTGATGCCCAAGGCGACCGCGAAGGCAAGAATGATGCTATTCTCGGGATCCACCATGATGACGGCGGCGGCCAGCCCGGAGGCGTTCATGATGGCGCCTATAGACAAATCCAGGCCGCCGGAGATCATCAGCAAGGTGGCGAAAGCGGCAGCGATACCGGTGATCGAAACGGCGCGCCCGATGTTGAAGGCATTGCGATCATCAAAGAAATAGGGTGACTGAATTGTAAAGTAGATGATGGCGCCGACAAGTACAACCAAGAGGAAGAAGACGTTCGAGTCCCGCCGGCGCAGCAATGCGACGAGCGGAGCGGGCAAGTGGACGGCGAGACCGGAAGCATCGCCGGACGGCTGCGCTGTCACTTCATTACGCCTCTAATCCCGACCGCGGATGATATAGCGGACAATCTCATCCGAATTGGTTTCCGCTGTCATTTTATCCGCCACCAATTCGCCCCGCTTGAGCACGATGATGCGATCCGTCACCTCAAAGACATCGCGCATTTCGTGGCTGATGATGATGATCGTCTTGCCACCCTGCTTAAAGCGCATGACCAGATCGAGCAAGTTGCGCGTTTCATTGACGCCCAGCGCAGCGGTGGGTTCGTCGAGGATGATGAGCCGCGCGCCGGCTTTGGCGACGCGCGCCAGCGCCGTCGCCTGACGCTGCCCGCCGGAGAGGTTCATCACCAGTTCCCGCGTGGAGGGCACTCTTATGGCCAGCTCTTCAAGAAGCTGGCTGGTTTCGCGGTACATGCGCCGGCGATCCAGCAGGCGTAAAAGCGGGTTGCGATACGATTCGTGACCTAGAAAGACATTCTCCATAATGTCCAGGTTTTCACACAGCGCCAGATCCTGGTAGATCGTTTCAATCTGTCTTTTCTTGGCATCGCGCGGATGACGGAAATGCACCTCTCCGCCGTCAATCAAGACTTGACCGGCGGAAGGCTCCAGGTCGCCGGAGAGAATCTTGACCAAGGTTGATTTGCCCGCGCCGTTGTCCCCGACGAGACCGACAACCTGGCCCGCATGAATCGATATGCTGACCTCGTTCAAGGCAACGACGCCTTTGAAGTACCTGCTCAGGCCTCTTGTCTCGACTACCGGTGGCGCTTGCATGCTTTGACGTAATGCCTCAAATAATTGTATTCGCCATCCGGGAGTTTGCGCTATTTGGCGGCTCGGCTGGGGAATTAGCCTAATGATAGCGACGACTAAGGAAGCTAACAAATTTTCACGATTCTCCCGAGCGCGCTCCTTGAATACTTCCAACAAAGTAATGTGAAAGTGTGACAAAGTCAAAAAAGACGCAGAAAACCAAAACCTCGTAGGGGCGACTCTGTGAGTCGCCCGTTTGCACCATCCACTACGGTTCACCTTTTCACATGACCAACTTGGATATGCTTATGTGTTATGATTGAGCGGCTGAACAAACCAGATGATTTCCCGCATCACCGCAGTCGGGCCTTCACTTCAGCGACTATGCCGTTAAGCGGATAATATTAGGAGCGCAAGACTTACTATGATTATTGATGTGCATTCACACACGCCGCAATACCGCGGCGCCGTGCCGGAGGAACATCGGTTAATAGGCCCCGCTTGGCGTCCCGACCGCGCGGTAAGCTCCGTTTACAACTGGGACGAATACTTGCAGGAGCAGGCGCCGGCGGACAAAACCATCGTCTTTGGCATCGCCTGGTACCCTGGCGAGAGGACAGGCGGGGTAAATGGTCCGGATGAAGCATCGGACATGCCTGGTAATGTCAATGACAAGACCGCCGCCTTCGCCAAGGCCTATCCCGAGCGCCTGATCGGCTTCATGTCCCTGCATCCGCACGACCCGCATGCGCTCGACGAATTGGAGCGAGCGCGGGGCGATCTCGGTTTGCGCGGCATAAAGATGGGCGCCAATTATCAGAACTTCCACCCGCTGGAATCGCGCGCGCTGGCGATTTATGAGCGAGCGCAAGCGTACGGTTTGCCAATTCTATTTCATCAGGGCACATCGCCGGTTCGCCCTGCGCCAATACGCTATGCGCACCCCTTGCTGATGGACGAAGTGGCCATACGCTACCCCGATCTGAAAATTATCATGGCGCACCTGGGCCATCCCTGGACGGTGGATTCCGCCGTCGTCGTCCGCAAACACCCCAATGTCTATGCCGATATATCCGGCTTGTTTTACCGGCCCTTCGGCTTCTACGAATGCATGATTAAGGCCACCGAGTGGAATGTTCTCGATAAACTACTCTTCGCCTCCGACTTCCCCGTGACTACCGCGACTGAGACTTTCGACAACCTGCGCAAAGTCAACGATATCGTCGACGGCAGTAACTTTCCCCGAGTGCCGGAAGATAAGCTGGAAGCGATCATCTACCGAGATTCGCTAGCGCTGCTGGGGTTGAGTTGATATGTCAAACGCTTCTCTTTTTGAACGAGCAAAGGCCGTCGCGCCGGGCGGCGTCAACTCCGGCACGCGCGGGCTAGACGACCCAAAAGTATGGACGCGCGCCGAGGGCGCTTACCTATTTGACGCCGACGAGGGGCGCTATTTGGATTATCACGCCGCATTCGGGCCCATAATCCTCGGCCACAATCACCCGGCGGTGAACGACGCCGTCGCGCAAGCGATGACGCAGGTCGATCTCACCGGCGTCGGGACGACCGAACTGGAAATACGTCTGGCGGAAAAAGTAGTCGAGCATGTGCCATCGGCGGAAATGGCGCTGATTTTCGGCTCCGGCACTGAGGCCACCTATCTGGCTCAGCGTTTGGCGCGGGCGGTCACCGGGCGGGTGAAACTGGTCAAGTTTCAGGGCTGTTTTCATGGCTGGCATGATTATCTCTTGATGAACATCATCAGCGCGCCGGAGAAACTCGGCCAAAAGGACCCGGCCTCCGCCGGTATGTTGCCGGAAGCGATCGAGAATACTATCGTTCTGCCATTTAACGATATCGAGGCGCTTGAGCATACGGTTAAGGCTCGGCATAAGGAAATCGCCGCCATCATTCTGGAGCCGATCCCGCACAATATCGGCTGTGTTTTGCCGCGGATGGAATTCATTCATGCGTTGCGCAGCCTTTGCGACGATCACGGGATCGTCTTGATATTCGATGAGGTGATCACCGGATTCCGGCATGGGCTGGGCGGTTATCAGGAGAAACTCGGCATTCTGCCCGACTTGACAACCATGGCGAAAGCCATCGCCAACGGTTATCCCTGCGCTGTGCTCGCGGGTAGGGCAGACTTGATGATGCGCTTTTCCAGCGCCGGCGGTGATGTCTTTGTCGGCGGCACTTACAATGGACATCCTGTTGCGACCGCGGCGGCCCTAGCCACAATCGCTGAGTTAGAGGATAAGACGGTTTACGAGCGGATATTCCGCTTGGGCGACAAGGCGCGGCGCGGCCTGCAGGAAATCGCCGATCGGCTCGATATCGATATGACCGTGGCCGGTTACGGGTCGGTCTTCGTGCCTTATTTCATGAGCGGCGCCATCACTCGCTACGCCGATCTGCTGCGCAATAATACCGAGGCGGACGCCATGTTCCGCAGCGAGATGTGCAAGCGGGGCATCTTCATGCTGCCCCTGGCGATGAAGCGCAATCACATCTCGGCGGCGCACACCGAGGCGGATATCGACCGAACGCTGAATGTCGCTGAAGATGTGCTGAAAGAGATGATCCGCGACCGCGGATTGCGCTAGGCCGCTGCCCGGTTAAGGCTCGGCGTAAGGTCGGCTCAGACTCAGTCCAGCGCGATTCAACTCGACGCCCCAGCCCGGTTTCTCCGGCAGCGTCAGGCAGCCATCTTGCGGCAGCGGCTCATCAAGGAAGAGATCGCCGAAGATCGGTACGATCTCATCGGCCGCCGGGCTCATCATGAGGAACTCCGCCATCGGGCAATTGGTGAAGGCAACCTGCAAATGATAAGCATAAACGCCTGAGCCATGGGGGATGACCGGGATATCGTAAGCCGACGCCATGGCGACGATGCGCCGCGCTTCGGTCAGCCCGCCGACCCAGGTCAGGTCCGGTTGCAGGATATCAAAGCACTTGCGCGCGATTAATTCGCGCTGGCCGTAACGGGTGTATTCGTGCTCGCCGCCGGTAAACAAGCATGAGGTTACGGTCGCCTTTAACTCGGCGCAGCCATCGTAGTCATCGGGCGGCAGGCACTCCTCCAGCCAATAGACGTCGTATGGTTCCAGCGCCCGCGCCAACTCGATGACATAGGGTACGGTCAGCGCCATGTAGCAATCCAGGCTGAGGTTAAAATCGGGACCGACGCTCGCCCGGGCTTCGGCGAAGGCCGCCACGTTCTTTTTCAGTCCCTCGGCGCCATCGGCCGGACCGTACATCAGGGGTATTTTGGCGCCGTGGAAGCCCATTTCTTTCGCCAAATCGGGCCGTATTGTAGTGGCATAGACCGGCAGCCTGTCTTTGGTCGCCCCGCCCAGCATGGCGTAAACGGGCTCGTCGCGCAGCAGCCCCAGCGCGTCCCAGAGCGCCAGATCAACAGCGCTGATAGCATGAATCGCCAGCCCCTTGCGCCCATAGGGCAAGGTCGCCCGCCACATCTGATCCCATATCAGTTCGACATCGTAAGGGGACTGACCGAGTAGAAAGCGTTTGAGATGGCGCTCGATGATGAAGCAGGCGGGTTCGCCGCCGGTGCTGATGCCGACGCCGATCATGCCGTTATCCAATTCGACTTCGACGATCACATCGCCGAGCGCGTTGATGCCCCAGCTGGTGCGGGAGGTCTTGTATTCTTCGTACACCGACATAGGGTTGGCGATGGGCGTGTCAATGATCCAGTGACCTTGAGGCTGGTGATGGTAATCCGCCCCGCCGCCGGAGTCGACGATATAGGCGCGGACATCAGTTATCTTGGCGCTCTTCATCCGGCTCGCTTCCCGATACGACTGAGTAACACCAAGTTAATCGCGCAAGAAATCGCATAGTTTGTCGTGACGCATTTTCGGACGACCGAATCGCCCCTACAAGGCTTGTCCGATACTGGCGGCCTGGCGTTTGATTCCAGCCCGCGTCCGCGGTTCGTCCTGATCATTTTCCGCTGTATCCCGGCACTATGGCGATTCGCGAGCGAGCAGCAATTGGCGGAGCGATTGTTAGCTTTGCGTTTGCGCATTGTCCGACATTGTCCATTGTCGGACAAAGAAAAATTTTTTTCGGACAAA
>JAPOYU010000021.1 GCA_026706395.1 Chloroflexota bacterium | reverse complement strand
AGGACAACTCTCATGCAAGAGGGTGGAATGGACATCGTCGTCAAGTATTGCGCGGCTTGAGGACACCAACCCCAAGCCGTCAGTTTGACGGACGAAATCTTGAACGAACGCGAAATTGAATATTTCATCAGCAGTTGGAAATTGATCCCGGGCGCCGGCGGCGTTTTTGACGTCACGGTCAATGGCGAGCTGGTCTTCTCGAAACACGAGGTGGGCCGTCATGCTGAACCCGGCGAAGTGCGGGCTGGCATCATGAAGGTGCTGGAGACCGTCCGCCCGGTCGATTTCGAGCTCGCCCCCAAGTAAGACGCCGCTGATTGCCAATTGTGATTCCAATTGATCAGCAGCTGAACCGCCTCGTTTAGACTCTCTTGACGGGCGGTTTTCATTTCAAAAGACTGCGATGCCTGTGACAATCTCTCATATTTGTTGTACACTGAAAAAGAGCGTATTGTCGACGACAGTGGATTCTCTAATGGCGGTCGGCAAAGGAAGCGCAGACAAGTTAACGTTGTGTGAGGGGGAAGGTGCAAAATGAAACGTCTTGTATTGGTAGCATTGCTTGTACTTGCAGTCATTGTCGTTAGCGCTGGGCTTACGGCGGCGCAGGATGGGCACATCGTGCAGCGCATTCGCGATCGCGGCGAATTGATCTGCGGCGTCAACTCGGTTCTGCCGGGCTTCGGCACGCAGAATGACGCCGGTGAATTTGAAGGCTTTGATGTGGATATTTGCCGGGCTGTGGCCGCCGCGATCCTGGGCGACGCCAACGCGATCGCTTTCCGTCCGCTTGCCGCTGCCGAGCGCCCGACCGCGTTAGCTAGCGGCGAGATTGATATGCTGAGCCGCAATACGACCTGGACGCTCAGCCGCGATACCGAGTGGGGCGCCACCTTTGGTCCCACGACTTTCTATGATGGCCAGGGCATCATGGTCAAGATCGACTTTGGCGTGGCCACGATTGACGAGCTCGGCGAAGAGAGCATCACCATGTGCGCCACCGCCGGCACCACTACAGAATTGAACATCACCGACAAAGCCAACGCCTTGGGCGCCGACTGGACCTTGAATACGTTCCCGGACTTCGACGCCATCATGGACGCCTACGAAGCGGGCGCCTGCGATGCCTTCACCAGCGATATCAGCAGCTTGGTCTCGCGCAAAGCCACCTCCGCCGATCCCGCCGCGCACTCCATCCTGCCCGGCGCCATCAGCAAGGAACCGCTCGGTCCGGTCAGCCCGCAGAATGACGCCAACTTCGCCGATATCATTCGCTGGGTGGTCTGGGGTCTGTTGACCGCGGAAGAGTTTGGCATCGACAGCATGAACATTGGCGACTTCATGGATAGCGAAGATGCGGGCATCGGCCGCCTGCTCGGCTTGGGCGACAACGTGGCCGGCGACTATCTGGGCATCAACGATCAGTTCATGGTTGATGTGATCACGCAATTGGGCAACTATGGCGAGATCTTCGACCGCAACCTGGGTCCCGATACCATATTCGGCTTGGAGCGCGGCTTCAACGACCTGTGGACGAATGGCGGCTTGATGTACGCGGCGCCCTTCCGTTAAACCGAAGCCGCCGGCATAGCTGGCTCTGTCTGGAGAGGCGCGTCATCACAAGCTGGCGCGCCTCTTTTTGTTTTCCATGATGCTGGCTTTGCTTTGGGAGGGCGAGCCAAGGGGCGCCCCTACACGGATTGCGCGAGGCGCGAGATTGGGGCGTGCCGGGCGGGCGACTTGATAGATCGCCCCTACACCGATTACGCGTGCGGTGGGCGGCTCAGGCGTCAGCCCGACGGAATCTTCGGGGAGGCCTAGCAAGATTTGTCATATCGGCGCCGATTGAATAGAATGGATGCAGCAAGTGAAGATGCGCGCCTATAAAAATCCATTATTGGTATAACGGCAAGCTAATGGCGGTCAAATCTCAGAGCCAACAAGAGAATCTGCTGCCGGCGGTCTTGCGCGATGGCCGCATTCTGAAAGGCATCGCGCAACTGGTCTTCGTCGTTATAGTCGTCATCGTTCTGAACGACTTGCAGCAGCGCATCAATACCGCCCTCGAATCGACCAATCAGTCGCCGAATTTTGAATTCTTGCAGAACCGCGCCGGCTTCGGCTTGGCGGACGCCGGCAGTTATTCCTCCAACGACCGATATATTGACGCGTTTCAGGTTGGCTTCGTCAATACGCTGCGCGTGGTCTTGCTGGGTCTGGTTGCCACAACCGTCATCGGCATCATGGTCGGCATCTTTTTGCTGAGTCGAAACTTCCTGCTGCGAACGATCTCGCGCTCCTACGTAGAGGTCTTGCGCAATACGCCGGTGCTGCTGCAGATTTTCGCCTGGTTTTTCATCGTGCTGTTCTCTTTGCCTCCGCAGCAGGAGTCGATCGCTTTCCCGCGCGAGGGCATCCGCAGCCTGCCGCTGCTGCAATACGGGCTGTCGCTGGCGATCATTCTGGTCATCTGGCAATACGGCGGGACGCTGCGGCGCCCGGCTTGGCGCAATGGTGTCCGGCAGGTGGGGATCGCCGTAGTCGCGCTGGTTAATCTACTTGGAATCGTCGTTGTCGGCGCGGGCACGCCGATCGAATTCCGGCCCGGCATTTATATCAGCATCAAGGGCGTCGCCATCTTCGAACTGATTCCGTCTTCGCAATTCGGCATCTGGATGGTTTTCGTCGTGATCGGCGCTGTGGTGTCGATCGCGATGTCGCGCTATTTCGCCTTCATCACCGAGAGTTCGGGCCAGCCGATTCCGCGGACGCGCTACGCCCTGCTTGCCTTTGTCGGCTTCCTGCTCTTGGGTTGGATCATTATCGGCATGCGCCCCACGCCATCTGTGATCACGGTCTACGATGACGAAGGCGACGAATTCATCGAAATGGCTTACGAAGAGGCCTTCGATTCCGGCATGCTGACGATAGAGCAGGAGCTGGAGTACACGCGCCAGCCGCTGATTTACCGCCCGCCGACGCTTGATCGGCGCGGGCGCAACATTGAGACGGGCATCGAATTCTCGCCCTCGTATCTGGCTATCTTCCTGGGCTTGGTCATTTACACATCAGCCTTCATCGCTGAAATCGTGCGCGCCGGGATTCAGGCGGTGCCGAAAGGGCAGTTGGAAGCGTCGCGGGCATTGGGGCTTTCCCAGGGCGATATGCTGCGCTTGATCATCTTGCCGCAGGCCCTGCGCGTTATCATTCCGCCGCTGGGCAATCAGTTTCTGAATCTGTCCAAGAATTCCAGCCTGGCGATCGCTGTGGCTTACACCGATATCTATCAGGTGACCTTCACGATAATCAACCAGTCGGGTCAGTCGGTGACCGGCATCGTCATGATTATGTTCTCGTATCTATTCATCAGCCTTTGCATTTCATTGGTGATGAACGTGGTCAATCAGCGTTATCAGTTGGTGACGAGGTAGGCGGCTGATGTCGGAACAGAGGCGCGCGGACCCCAGCCAGTCGATCATCCATCATCAGGATGAGCCGGCGCGGCCGCGGCCGAAACTCGAGGTGGGCTTGGCCGGCTGGTTGCGGCAAAACCTCTTCAGCTCGCCGGTCGATATCGCCGTCACAATTATCGTGTCCTTGCTGATCCTGGCGCTGGCGGTCGGCTTCTTCGATTGGGCGATCCGGTCGGCCAACTGGTTCTCCATCATCAACAATCAGCGCCTCTTTATGATGCTGTCATTCGAGCCGATCTACGAATGGCGGCTTGCGCTGACGGTGCTGCTGGCCGCGCTGATGACGGGGCTGAGCCTGGCGGCTTGGGCGCGCGCCTCCGTCCGCTCGCTGGCGATCGTCGCCTTGGCGGCGGTCACGGTCATCGGGCTGCTGCCGCCGATCATCGAAGCGACGATCGAGCAGCCCCGCTCGTATTTCACTGCCGGCAATGTGGACATCGTCGACCGCGCCACGTCGTTGACGCCGCAATCGGAGCTGGCTTTCATCGCGCAGGCGGGCGAGAGCGTGTCGGTCCGTTTGGCGCTGGATGAGGTCGTCGATATCGAAACCTTGAGCCGGCTGTCTGGCTTTTCCGACCGCGGCTCCAATGCCTTGGGCAACGCCGCCCTCAATCGCATTGAGCGGCGGATTGAAACGGGCGCGACCTTCGACCAGATGCTCAGCGGCGAGTTGACCGAATCGCTGGAAGAGCGCACGCGTCTCAATATCCGAACCTTCACGCGCACGAATGACATGCTGGCCTCGACCCGGGATTATGTCGCGCTCATTGGCGAGCGCCTGAGCGGCGCCGGCGCGGAAGTTGGCGAATTGCGCTATTGGCTGGGGCGGCTCGAGCGCGCCGCCAAGGGCTTGGATCCGCAGGAGGATGCCATCTTGGGATCAGCCCTGGCGGCGGAAGACCTCGCCAAGAACCTGTCGGTAAACGATCCGATTCCGGCCGATTTGCGACAGGCGGTCGAGCAACTGACCGAATCAATCCTGGCTAGCGAGCAGTTGGAAGATCTCGGCGAGCTCCTAGTCTTGCAGTTGTCGGAAGACCTGATAGGCGCGCCCGACCAACCGGACAGCCAGGAAGAATTGATTAGGCCTCTGCCGCGCGAAGCCATCTTCCTGCGTGACCTGTTCGTGCGCCTGCTTACGCCGCAATCGGTGCTGAAGTTGTACGAACTCGGCAATACGCCGATGTCAGTGGCGATCCTTGACGCCGGGACGCGCGATGTACTGTCGGAAGGCCTCTTGCGGGGACCGAACGACAGCGTCTCATTTGACATTCCGGCCGACGGCTGGTACATCCTGAGCAAGAACGCGGCCGAAGGTGAAGAAGGCAGCACGATCCTGGCGGCGAGCGGCATCTTTCCGATCGTCGAGCGCACGCTTAGCGCGACCGAATCGCGCTTCGTGCGGCTGACCGACAATGAACTGGTGATTACCGAGAGCCGCCCAAAGCTGGCCGGTCGGCCGCTGCCCTTTGTCGTATTGATTGACAATCAGTATCGCGGTCTGCGCGACCTCCAGACCTACCTGATTCATTTCATTCCGCCCTTCTTTGAGCAGGTCGAAGCGCTCTTGATTCCCGTCCTCATTACGATGGCTTGGGGCTTCATAGCAGGGCGGGCGCTCGCGCATCTGGTCGGCGAGAATTCGCGCTTCCAAGGCGGCGATAGCCGAGCGGCGATTCTGGCTTGGTCCTTTGCCCCGTTTGGCATCCTGTTGCTCTATTTCGCGCTGCTGGACGGCGCCGGCGTCATATCGGGCACGGCGGCTGTGGTCTTGAAGATTGCCGCCGCCTATTGCGCGGTGCTGCTGGCGCGTCGTGGCGAGCTTTGGCTCAACCGCGCCAACCAAGGCGAGGAGGCCGAGGGCGCAATCAACCGGCTCCTGATGTATGGCTGGGGCGCTTTCCCCTTCATCATGTTTGTGATGGCCTCGGGGGTCGGCGGTCTCTCCGGCGCGACCGTCGGCAGTCTAGTAGGCGGGCTCGTCTGGCTGCTAATCATGTATTGCGTTGGACTCAACTATGAAGGCGCTTTGGGATACGCGCTTTTGGTCGGCGGCTTCCTACTGCAGATCGCGCAAGCCTTTGTGGTCAATCTAGTCTGGGATGGCTGGTACAGCGAATCCATCGCCGCGCCCTTGATTTGGTTGGTCCTGGCCATTGCCGGCTTGTTGGCGGGCTTGATTGGCGAGGCGGTCAAGGGAAGGCTCGAAATCGGCTTGAAGCGAACCGGTTATCTGGTCTGTTGCGGCGCCTTTCTCTTCGCATTTGTCAATACGAACACTGTTTCCGAGTCGGCTGATGGGCCGGCGGCGCTGTTGACGGGCAGCGCGTTAGCCTTGTGGTTGGGCTGGATGTTCTTTAGCGGCGCCACCAAGTGGACCTCCAATCGCATCATTATCGGTCTGCTCTTGCTGACCTACCTGTGGATGCAGAGTTTTACCACTGTGGATCGCTGGTCAATCATCTATTTTATCGTGTGGCTCGCGATCGGCGTGCTGGCTTTCAAACGGGGTGAAGAGGCGCAAGCGGAGAAGCGAATGACGAAGGGCGCGCAGAGCGGCCGGCTCGTCCATCGCTTTCCCGAACGGAGTTTGGCGATCGCGGCGCTCGCCTGGCTGGCTGCCTTGTGGATTATTCCCAGCATCATCAGCGGTTTGAGCGCGCAGGGAATCCTGCAGACGTCGCCGCATGAGCTGCTGCCCCTGTCCGACAAGCGTCTTTGGGGCGGGTTCTTGATTACTACGCAACTGACGGTCCTCGGCATCGGCGCGTCCTTCCCAATTGGCTTGGCGCTGGCGCTGGGGCGGCGCAGCCGACTGGTAGTCGTCCGCTATGCCTGCACGATCTATATCGAGACCGTGCGCGGCGTGCCCTTGATCACGCTTCTGTTTATGGCGGTGCTGCTGGTGCCGCTGGTCGATCCGACCCTGGCATCCATCGAGAATGTGATACGCGCCTGGGTCGCCTTCACGATGTTCAGCGCCGCTTATCTGGCGGAGAATGTGCGCGGCGGCTTGCAATCGATTGATCGCGGCCAGACCGAAGCGGCGCAGGCGATCGGCTTGTCCGCTTGGCAGACGACCCTGCATGTCACGCTGCCGCAAGCCTTGCGCGCGGTGATACCAGCATTGGTGGGGCAGTTCATCTCCTTGTTCAAAGATACATCGCTGGTGGCGATTGTGGGGCTGGCTGATATCACGGGCGTGGCCAATCGGGTGGTGGCGCAACCGGAATTCCTGCAGAAGCGGCAGGAGACCTATTTATATGTAGCGCTGCTCTTCTTTGTATTCAGTTACATCATGTCGTACATCAGTCGCCGGATTGAAGCGACTGGTTCGGGAGCGGTACGCGCGCACGAGCTGTAGCGCAGGCGGGCGGCTCGCGATTACGGAGTTGGCGGAGGCGAAAATGGACGATGGCAAGAAGCAGATGATGGCGGGTGACGAGCCGATCATAATCTGTCGCGAAATGAACAAGTGGTTCGGTGAATTCCACGTGTTGCGCAACATCTCCATTGAAGTGATGCCGCAGGAAGTGCTGGTGATCATTGGACCTTCGGGTTCCGGCAAATCGACATTCATTCGCTGCATTAACCGCCTGGAAGAACATCAGGACGGGCAGATAATCGTCGGTGGCATCGAACTCAGCCACGATGTGCAGAATATCGCCGACATCCGCCGCGACACCGGCATGGTCTTCCAGCAGTTCAATCTCTTCCCGCATTTGACCGTCATGGACAATATCACGCTGGCGCCGATGAAGGTGCGGCATTGGGCGCGCGACAAAGCCG
>JAPOYU010000033.1 GCA_026706395.1 Chloroflexota bacterium | reverse complement strand
TCATGAATCTGGTTGGACGAGAGTTCGACGCGTGCAAGGTTCAAGTCGATTATGAGGTCTGTGATGATCGCCCAATACAATGGGTAGAGGAAGAGAACTACGAAATACGAAATTATAAAGTGCTACCGAAGGACCAATTTCCAAGTCTGCTTAGAAGTTTGCTAAGTGGATAAGAGGGAGAAATCACATATGGACATACGAAACATGTTCCTTGCGGCTGCTTGGACGATGATAATATGTGGCTCCATCTACGCGCAAGATCGAGGTGCAGCTTCGTCAATCTCCTGGAGTCCGGATGGTCAAACGATCGCAGTTGCTAGTACAACCGGGCTCTGGCTTTTCGACAACGAATTCAATGAATTGGGCAATCTGGACTTGGAACCCGATATCATGAGTCAGGAGAGATTCGTGGCTTGGGATTCGACGGGAGATTATGTGGTCTACTCAGGACCGCTCATAACGCAAATTAGCATTGTTGATGTTAGCAAGCTCAAGGTCATCACAGCAATAGCCGACACTTACACTTGGGGGCCCGTTCGCTGGCATCCGACGGCAGATCGTATTGTGAGCGGAACTCTTAGTGGCATTATACGCGTGTGGGACGCAATTACCGGTGAAGAGCTATTTTACTTTGACAGTATGGCAGAGTATCCTTATGATCGGTTATTTCACGAAACGCTAGGGTTATGCTGGTTCAGCGAAAAAGCGCTGATCATAATATCTCCACAGAGGATCTTTGTCGTTGACGTTGACGAAGGGTCCAAATTGGAGGAATTCGGCCCGGAGCCATTTGGTAGAAGAAATGTCGACTGCAATAGTGAGAACCGGATCTTATCGGTTGATGGACGACTATTTGATCTTGAAGCTGGCTCACTTTCTAGGGACTTCCTTCAATTCAGCGAATTAAACTATCCTGTATCATTAACCACACCGGCGGCGGTTAGGTGGTCCCCGGATTCTCGTCGCTTTGTAGCTAACCTTACAGGTTGCCTCACACGTGTTTATGACGGCCGCACTGGCAAAGTTATAGCAGGAATGCCCGGGGGCTTAAGAAATTTAGGCACATCGCCGTATTTTTTCATCGATTCTATAGCTTGGCACCCAGACGGCGGTCGGTTTGCGGTCGTTGGGCAATTCGGCGATATTCGAGTTTGGGATGCGAAGACATACGAGTTGTTGCAACGATTTGATGGTTTTGAATTGCATCCCAGTGTATCGGCACGTATGGAGAAGTCCGGAAAGACCGGCAAAGAACTGTGTCCATAATGGAGCGTTATAGGCTTGTCAAAGTGAAAGGAGATGGAATTAATCGCAGTTTGCAGAGCCTGTAACACAGATGTCAGTTACAGGAGGGAAATATCGTGTTCAACTACCGATTGAAGAGAGGAGTGCAATAGATGTCAACAAGCTGGACGATCGCGATCGACTGGGATCGCAACGGGGACTTTAGCGGGGAACACGATGATATCACGCAACGTGTTCTATTAGCCGAGTGGTTTGTGGGGATGCAGCGTCCCTACCAACTCACAGCAGATGGTTCGACGCTGGCAGTGCGTCTGAACAACAAAGACAAGCGCTTCTCGCCGGAGAACAGCAGCGGCCCGCTATATGGGAATCTGGCGCCGTTGCGCCCGGTGAGGATTCAATCCGATGATGGAACAACAACCCGAACGCATTGGTCTGGTTGGATCGCAGCGATTGTTCCCGTTGGCGGGAAGTATGGCAATCGCCAGGTCGATATCATGGCCCATGGCGCGATGCAGTTCCTCAAAACGACCGAGACCAAGATCGAGCTGCAAGAGAACCAGCGCAGCGACCAGATCATTGATGCCCTGGTGCAGGAGGTCATCTTCCCGCCGGCGCTGGCGGATGCTTGGGCCTGTGTCTCCGGCGCAGCAAAGTATTCGCAATACTAGAACAAATATGCTATTATATAGTCATTGTGAGTTACTGAAGGAAGCGTAACGTCCCGCGGATGGCTTATGACAGGGCGAATCCACGAGGCGCGATCACAGACTGAGTTGATGATTAGGAGAAAAGACGATGCCGAACCGACGCAGTAGATTGCAGGACTATTATGAACAACTCCTCGGACCTAAGCCATCGGATGGGGGCACAGATCAAGACGCGGAAGAAACATCTGCCAGACCTGAGCAGGATCCCGTTTTCCCGTGGCTTATACCACAGCCTCAGCCGGAACCGGAGCCGGATGTGACACCTGTTACTCCGATGATCAACATAGTCTCCAATAATCCTCCGGATGAAACTGGTGGGTCGACAGTCGGGCAAGCGCCTGGTTCGGATTTCGGTGGGCAAGGCAGCACAGGCTCTACTCAAATGGAAGAATTGCCGGATATTGAGAAAGTGCAAGAGAACAGGATAGATCCGGCTGACATAAAGTTTTATCTTGCCGCTCAAGAAAACTCCGTGCTGAATGATATACGGCTGATGTGCCAACATGAAGGAATACCAATGGCACTGACAAGATATTACGATCGCTTGCTAAGCTTGTGCGCAGAGTACGGCATAGACGAGGAAAACGATGCGGAAGCGAGAGACTATCTTGATCACATTAAGAATGGTGGCTCGAGTCATCAGAATACAGACGATCCGCTATTTCGTGCCCGGCGAGAAGCGCTCAATGCATTCGGCACGGATAACGCAGTTGAGGCATTCAACGCGTATCAGGCAGCAGTTGAAGAGGAATTCGGTGTTGAGTTTACAGTTGCTGAAAACGCAGACGAGTGGAATCTGGCGAATATCGTAATGGCGCATGCGGCATTGGAAATGGCGGCAAGTGTTTTTGGCGAGCGGCTACGGGACATGAGCGGGCTAGATATTGATGATGCCACGGCATTCCAACTGATCTTCGGACCGCTAACTATCAACCATTCAACTGTAGTGAAAATGACGGCGCATGCAGAAGTATTTGGGTCGCTCATCGAAGTGTATTGGAAGCGCAAAGAGGGAGACGATCGGAATTACAATTTCTACCCGTTTGTCCTATTGCATGAATTGGGACATAGGTTCAATCTCCTTGCGGGACTTGGTGTCCGAGACGGATATGGCAGCCTTTCAATAAACGAAAATTTTGATCATCCGCGATCTCGTGACGGTATGGGGCAATCGGCGCATAGACAACTCTACGAGTTTGTGGATGTACCAGCATATCACGGGATGTACGATGCAGCGGATCTGAAGGCGACGCACGTTGAATTGTTGCAATACGGTGAACTTTCGGATCACAATGAGGTCACTGCCGATGCCGTTTTGAACTGGATTGTGCATCAAGCTACCGGCGGAGTATCTGGCTTTGCGGACACTGCTGAGGGGCAGGACTGGCTAGAATTCATGGACAAGAATATGGACGCCTGGATCAAGAATGCGATTGTCTATAATGCGCACAGGCAGGGTGTTATTGCATCGCTTGCAGAAGAAGGTTTGATAGATCCAATTGCTGGAACAGGAACAGTTATAGTCGGCGAGGATACTACTGCTACAGTGCGATCGACGCATTCGCAAGGGGGAGCCGAGATGGCCCACTTGAGACGAGGCGAAGAGGTCTTACTGCTTGGCGAGAGCGAACCCGATGATGACGGATACCGCTGGAATGCTGTCTGGGCGAATGACATCTACTGGGTACGCTTTGATCTTATCAGAGAAACTTGGACCGAGAGACATCCCATGACAGAAGAGAAAGCAAACCAGTGGTTCCCTACATTATTGGAGTTGCTGACTAGGAGATGAAGCATGCTCAGGAGCGCAATTGTAGTCTTGACCCTATTTTCCATCATCATAAGTCGCGCGCAAGACATAGCGCCGTGGTGCCGAACAACTTGCAGGGCTTCTGACCCATTTTCATCCAATAATGTGCTCGATATTCGTACCACACCTGTAGACGGCGGAATTGCCAGAGAAATAAAATGGCATGAGAGCGAATTTATCGTAGCGATGTTGACCGAGCGTTTTGCCGAGCGACATCTTGTGAAAGTGGAGTTTGGCCCAAAGGAATCTTTCATTGAAGACTACTTTGGTATTACAAGATACAAAGTGCTAAAGCGCGAAAAGTCGTTTCGTCAACTGGAGCTTCTATCAGACATGATCGTCGTTGGGACTAGTGTTGGAACGCTCATGTTTTGGGATCTGTGGCGAGAAGAGTTTCTCTACGAACTTCCCGTCGGCGAGGGGGGAATTAGCGAACTCTTGGCCCATCCTTCTGGTGATTGGCTGCTGGTAGTGGTTGATCATTCCAAGCTGTTCAGATTTGATCTGGCGTCGCAAATTGTGACAGAGGTTCAGTTACAGAGTACCAACATGTCAACGCTGAGTACTATAACATTTTCCGGCAACGGTGACTTGCTAGCGGCGGCGGGTACAGGTTTTATTGGAATCTGGGATACAGAGTTTTGGCAGGCGTTGGCGACCTCAGACCGGCCTTCCAAACCGACAAAAAAGCTCTTATTTGCCGAGGATGATTCCCAGTTGATTGTGCTGTTGGAGGCAACTATCAGCCGATGGTCGCTTTCCGAAAATACATTGAATTTTGTGCGACAGCTCGAGCCCTATGCGAGCAAGCGCGAATGCGACATTAATGACGGCGAAATAAGTCTTGATGGAACGCTCCTGGTGACAACAGATGATTGCAGTCAGTTTCGGGCTTGGGATTTAGCCGCGGATGCGGAAATAAACATCCCTCATTTAGGTTCAGCGAGCGAAGACTATCAGGGAACAGAATTACAGTTCAGTCCTGACGGTCGTTATCTACTTGTAGCAGATATTCGTATTTCTGGAGAATACGGAGGTACTTGGGGTCTGTATATTGTTGAAGATCAGAGCTAGTTGGAATCGGTACACAAACATAAGGAGGGAATCAAATGGTAACAAAATGGAAAGTCGAAGTAGATTGGAACCGAGACGGCACGTATTCCGAAGTCACAGAGTATGTGACCGAGCTGCAGTGGTTTCTCGGATTCCGCGCGCCCTATATGGGCACAGCATCGGAGGCGTACCTGCACTTGACCCTGAACAATGCGGACAAGCGCTTCTCGCCGGAGAACAGCAGCGGCCCGCTATACGGGAATCTGGCGCCGTTGCGCCCGCTTCGCGTGACCTCAGATGATGGCGCTACAGTGCGCACGCATTGGTCGGGCTGGATCAACATGATAGAACCGGCGGCCAACAAGCATGGGGCGCGAGAAGCCAATATTCTCGCCACCGGCGGGCTGCAATTCCTTTCCTCGACCGAGACCAAGATCGAGTTGCAGGAGAACCAGCGCAGCGACCAGATCATTGATGCGCTGGTGCACGAGGTGATCTTCCCGCCGGCGCTGGCGGATGCCTGGGTGCTCGGCGACCCGAGCTACAGCAAGCTGGGTGAATCGACCTATCTCGCCAACCTGGAAGCCTTCCGCGACTACGAAGAGGGCGTGCTGAGCCTGAACATGGCGGGGGACAACTGGGTGCGCCAGGGCGGCTATTCGGATCAGGAGAAGGACACCTTCGATGTCTACCGCGGCATCCGCGACATCACGGCGGCCGAGCGGGGCAAGTTCTTCTTCGACCGCGAGGGCAAGGCGGTCTTCTGGAACCGGCATCATATCCTGGACAAGGACGATGTCGATGCCACGTTTGACGATGCCATGACCGAAATGAAGTACAGCTTCGCCAGCCCCGATCAGACCAAGAACGAGATCATCGTCACCTGCCATCCGCGTTCGGTCGCGGCCGAGCCGACGACCTTGTGGGAGTTGAAGGACGCGGTGATTCGCGTGGCGCCGGGCGAGACGCGCGAGGTCTATGTCAAGTACAAGGACGAAAAGGAGAAGCGCGTCGGCGGCAAAGATGTGACGGTCGAGGATGTCGAGTACTTGCAGGGAACCTGCGCGGTCGAGGTCGAGGCGAAGGCCAACGGCGCCAATCTGGTCTTCAAGAACGAGAGTGAAGATACTGAGGCGGTGATCGAGAAATGCCTGGTGAAGGGGCGTAAGATCGTGGATGAGGGCCAGATGGACGCGCGGGCCATCGACCAGACCAGCATCACCTATTTCGGTCGGCGCACGATGAATATCAACCTGCCCTCGATAGACGATCTGGATCAGGCGCAGTACATCGCCGACTTCGAGCGCAACCGGCGCAAGACGCCCTTCGGCCTGGCGCAGTTGATCACGCTGCATAGCCACGCTGAAGACGGCGGAGGCAGACATGCGGATCAACTGGCGCTGACGATTGGCAGTCTGCTGCAGCTGCGGGAGACGCAGACCGATCACGACGGGACCTATATCATCATCGGCGAGGCACATGAACTGGCGCGCGGGGGCAAGCACTGGACGACCACCTGGTATCTGGAGCCGCAGGTGGAGACCCTGCCCTGGAAGCTGGGCGATGCTGACCGCAGCAAACTGGATATGAGCGCGTATCTGGCTTACTAGAGATGGAATCGGTGAGATGAGGCGGCATGTGACAGGGCCCGCGTCATCTCACTGCTTCAGCAATCTCCAGAACAAGCAGCAAACTGAACCCGCCCGGCGCTTGCGCTGTCGGCGGGCGGGCGATTTATCGGCCATCGAAAATGGAGTTGGACTGCTGTGGAATTCAATGACTTACCGGATGAGGTCAAGCTCCCGATTATGGCGGCTGTCGGCGGCAGCGTTGTGGCGGCTTTCAACCACTTCTCGGATATCTTCAAGCGCAAGTCGCGCCGGGCGGATATCCACGTGGACAAGATCGAGGCGGAGCACCAGCTGGATGTCGGGCAGGCGGAGCTCATACATCGCATCGTGGATCAGCATTTGCTGCAGGAGAACAGCGCCTTCCGCCTCATGGAAGAAGAGGTGCGGGCGAACAAGCTTACCATCCGTGAATTGCAAGACGAGCGGATCGCCTTGAAAGCCGAGATTGTGGCATTGCATACCGAGAATCGGGCGCTGAAAGCGCGGATAGCCGAACTGGAACGGCTGAATCAGCCCCTCGGCGGCAGCGGATAGGTCTTGCGCGCTCACCTAACATAATCAACCCGCCGCTCCTGCGAGCGGCCTATATCGTGAAACTGGAGAAGGAACATGGACAAAAGCAAAACAGCGCCACGTCGACTGTTGCAGTCGCGGCGCTTCTGGTCATCAATCATCAGCATCATCACTCTTGTAATCGCCGCCACCCGGCCGGAGTTGGAAGAGCATCTGGATGTGCTGGCGCCAACGATCACCACCATCTGCGTGACCTTGGTCGGCGGCTATATCATTGAGGACCGCGAGCTGGCCAAGAATGCCGGAGCAAATGAGAGCGAGGGCGGCCATGAGTCAAACGCTGCTTGAGCCGGAACACGTCGATCTGGCGCTGAGGCAGATTGC
>JAPOYU010000077.1 GCA_026706395.1 Chloroflexota bacterium | reverse complement strand
CTTGGCCAGGTCCTCATCGCTGAAGCCGACGGCTTTGAGCATGGCGCGGGCGCCAGCGCGTTCGGCGCCATGGACGAGTGCCCGGCTGCGCTGGTTGTTGGCGGCGCGGAGGCCATTGGTCGTGGTCATGGGGAGACTCCTTGTGTGGGTGGCTGGTGATTGGGCGTATTGTAGCGTATGTAGCATGTGATTTTACCACCGAGAACACCGAGATTAGGGAGGACACCGAGTTGATTTGCCGAGGTTAAGGCGATATATTGACGATGGAATAGTTAGAGTCCGAGACAGCGGAAGCGCCACTTTATGCCAGAACCGAACTTCGAGAACCGCACTTTATATCACGGTGACAATCTCAAATTCCTGCGCGGAATGAACAGCGAAACCGTCGACCTAATTGCTACCGACCCGCCTTTCAACAAGAGCCGTGATTTTCACGCCACGCCTGAAAGTTTAGCCGCCGGCGCCAAGTTCCAAGACCGCTGGTCATGGGAGCGGGATGTCCACCAGGACTGGGTTGACCAGATTACCGACGACTACCCGCGATTGATGGAAGCGATTGAGAGCGCCAGGTTCGCCCACAGCGATGGCATGGGCGCGTTTATGTGTTTTATGGCGGTGCGGCTGCTGGAAATGTGGCGCGTATTAAAACCGACGGGCAGTCTGTATTTGCACTGTGATCCGACGGCGAGCCATTACCTCAAGGCGGTCATGGATGCGATATTTGGCTGGAAGAACTTCGTCAATGAGATCGTTTGGTGTTACATAGACCCAGCTGGGCGGAGAAACTCTTCCCATTACAAGCGAACACATGACATCATTTTCTGGTATGCCAAAGATCATAAGTCGAGACTGGATTGTGATATTCCCAAAGGACCGCTTTCTCCGTCGACAATCAAGCGTTACGAAAAATACTTTGATGCCAACGGGCAAATCAGTTACGCGGCGATAAAGAAGACAAATCCAGGTGTATTTAGGGCATTGAAATCAGTGCCAGATGACCTTTCACAGATTTGGCTTGACCGCAACAAAGGGACGAATATGTCAGATTGGTGGGCCGACGTCCCGCCAATTAAGCGGAAGGGCAGAGGGCAAAAGTCTGAATCAACTGGCTATCCAACTCAAAAACCCCTAGCTCTTTATCGGCGCATAATCGAGGGAAGTTGTAAGGAAGGCGCTATGGTGCTTGACCCCTTTTGTGGCTGCGCGACTACGCCAGTCGCCGCCGAGCAACTCAAGCGACAGTGGGTCGGCATGGACATCTGGGACGGCGCGGAAGAACAGGTAAAGACACGATTGCGTAAAGAATGGCTGTTCACACCCGACGACAGCGCAGAAGTCATGTTCCCGCACATCGTCCATTATGAAACCGAGCCGCCGACGCGCACCGACGACGGGCAGTCCGCCGCGCCCTTCCTGCGCGTCAAGCAAGTGCATGAGCCGCCGGGACCGAAGATGAGCCGCGCCGAGATGTACGCGCATCTGCTGGAACAGCACGGATCGCGCTGTCAAGGCTGTTATCGGGACTTTGACGACCCGCGTTATTTGCAATTGGATCACAACGTCCCTCGCTCGGATGGCGGGCTGAATCACATCTCGAATCGGGTGCTGTTATGCGGGCCCTGCAATCGGCTGAAAAGCAACATCTACACGCTTAGCGGGCTGCGCAGGCAGAATAAGAAGCTGGGGTATATGAGCAAGGACTTGTTGTGAATAAGCTGAAAGGGCTGTAAGACATTGAGCAATTTAGCTGAAATGTACGGCGAATTTCATAGCGTTTATCGAGGCATCGGTACACTGAACGGACGAGACTGTGAGTTTGAGATTGGTCAAAAGCCCGATGGCGATATAAGGCTGATATGTGGAAGCGACGAGTTTTGGCCCGAGTGTAAAGAACTCGCATTGATAGGTATTGCCGATGAAGTCCGGATTAATGCGGCTGGCAAAGTCATTCGCACACATGCCGGACCAGGCGAAAGCGCGGCGCATTGCTATCACTACCGAAGCGCAGGTAAATTCGAGTTGGACGTGGGAGCATCTTGTTGGGAGGAAGCACGCTCCGTTAGGTTCGCGATTACAAATCTTGTGTTTACAGGTAACAAGCGGGAAGCGCATGGCACAGGTGGATGGCGGAGAACCGATCTAAACGTAAAACTGGATGGTGTGAACATTTCTTTTCAAAAGGTTGAAGAGTATGATTCCATTATCGATTCGCTAAAGCGGAACAAAAGCACGAAAATTACTTGTGAACTTGTGATGGAAATAGAAAATCACGCACAGGACGAAATACTTGAAATTGTAGATAGTATTTGCAGTCTCCTGACTATTGCGAGAGGCACCAAGATAAACTGGATAAACTACAAACTACTTGATTCCGACTCTGAATTGATATGTCATCATTGTGAACCTCGCATTACGGTACCGTACACAAGTATAGGGCTTGTAAAGTCAGTAGTTATCCCCAAATGCACGATCGATTTTCTGACCCAGTGTTATCCGACTTACAAGGAACACAATACAAAATATCACTTTGACTATGTGGGCAATTTCCTCGCTGATATTCATTCGCGTGGGTTTCCCGAAACTAGGTGCTTGCTACTATTCTCCGTTGCGGAAGTTTTGACTCGTTCGTCATTTGACAACAATAAGCAACTTAGAAGGCTTAGAGATTTCATAGACAAGCATAATGTTCCGGTACAAAAGTGTATAGAGAAGAAGTGTGGTAGAGGCTGCGGGACTTGTGTTCCGAAATGCAAAGAATGCAAATACAAGTGTGAACCGAAATGTGAGATTGGAAAATTCATCCAAGATCGAAACGAGTTTGTTCACAAAATGAGGTTTCCTGATAATGAAAATATCACTGCGGGGTACTATCGAAATCTTAATTTTCTTCACCGTATGATATTGAGCGCGTTGAAGTTTAAAGGCGAGCTTTATGATTGGAGTAAGGGTGGACCTGTTTGGGCTTAGCTCAGTAAGACAAGCCGAGCGGAGTGAGTATAACTTCTCCCTCACGCACCGCACCCATTTAGTTAAGAAAACCCACCTCATGCCCAACCAACACATCCGCGGCGCCATCCGCCCGACCATCACCCCGCTCAAGCCCAACGGCGACATCAACCCGGCGGATTATTCAAGACCTGCACCACAATCCCGACGACGATACCTGTGATGGGGATTGCGATAGTTACGATCCACATCAGCGTATTCAGCTTGGCACGGAGCGCCTCAATCTTGGCGTCAAGGTTGCTGATATCTGCCTTCGTCGCCAAGTGCGCGATCTGTCCTTCGAGATTCGCTATCCGCTCGCCTTCGGTTCTGACTTGAGTCGCCATTGACCTCGCCCAATCCAGTTTGTTGTCGCGTTTGATTTGACGTTATTATACGCGCTGACGAAATCGCAATCAATTCGAGTGTGATACATCCCATACCCTACCAACTCATCCGCCGCGACATCTGCCCGGCCGCGTCAGCCACCCCTACTTTATCCCCGAACTGAGGAAGCTGTTCGTGAACTGCTTCTGCACCAGCGCGATGAGAATGAGCACTGGCACGGCCACAATCAGCGTGCCCGCCGACAACTGATCCCACTGCGCCCCGATCTCCGACGACTGAACGAGCAAGGCAAGCCCCACTGTTAGCGGACGAACCTCGACGCTGCTCGTGATGAGCAGGGGCCACAAGAATTCGTTCCAGTGATAGGTGATCGATACGATGCTGAAAGCCAGCAGCGGAGCGCGCGTGACCGGCAGAAAGACGTGCCACAAGACTTGCAGCCAGCTGGCGCCGTCGCTGCGCGCCGCTTCTTCCAGTTCTTTGGGCACCTGCTTGAAAGCCTGGCGCATCAAAAATGTGCCAAAGGCCGAGGCGATATAGGGCGCCATCATGCCTTGGTAAGAATCCAGCCAGCCCAGCGAGACCAAAGTCTGATAATTGGGCAGGATGAGCACAGTAGCGGGCACCATCAGCTGCGTGAGGAACAAGAAGAATACCTGGTCTTTGCCACGGAAGTCCAAGCGCGCCAGAGCGAATCCCGCCAGCGAGATCGTGACGAGCTGGATCGCGAGCAGCCCGAATACCCAGATAATCGTATTCAGATAAAAGCGCGCAAAGGGCGCGGCCGACCAGGCTTCTTCAAATGCGCCAAGGTGCAAGTTCTGCAGCCAGACCAAGGGCGACCCGTTCAGAAGTTCGGTGGTTGGCACGAAGGCGGCGGCCAGCGTCCAGAAGAGCGGCACCATCCAGACCAGACCGAAGACGCCCAGAGCCACAATTGGCAGAATCTGACGCCATTTGCGCTTTTGCGGGTTCATCGGATCATCAATCTCAGGCACTGATTATTCATAGTGTACGCGGCGCTCCAGGTAGACGAACTGAAGAATCGCCATAGTCAGCAAGACCGCCAGCAAGACCACGGTCATGGCGGCGGCAACTCCCGTATTGAACCATTTGAATCCTTGCTCATACACGTAATAGAGCGCCAAATTGCTGGCGTTGTTGGGGCCGCCCTGCGTCAACACGAAGACATGATCAACCTGTTGCAGAGAGTTCAAGACCGCAATGGTGGAAACGAAGTAGGTTGTTGGCGAGACCAGCGGCCAGATGATATGGCGCAGCTTCTGCCAAAACGTAACGCCGTCCAAGGTCGCGGCTTCCAATACATCGCCGGGCAGAGATTGCAACGCCGCCAGATAGAAAAGCGCAAAGTAACCGATTTGCTTCCATATATAGACTACAAACAAACCCGATAGCGCCAGATCGGGGTCGCTCAGCCAATTGGAGCGCGGCAGTCCCACACTGCCAAGCAACTCATTGAAAAGACCGACGCGCGGGCTATACAAGAACAGCCAGATCGAGGCGACGCTGACCATAGGCAAGCCAATTGTCGCCAAAAAGGGAAAGCGGAAGAAACCAATATTTCGCAAACCCTGGTTCATCAGGATCGCTAAAAGAAGCCCGCCAATGACAGACAGAATCAAGCCCGCCGTGACATAAGCGGCCGTGTTTTGAATAACCTGCTGGCTGAGCGGATCGGAGAACACGCGCTCATAATTCTGCAGCCCGACAAAGACCTGGCTGCGCCCCCGCCGCGCATGGAAGCTGGTTATGATCGCTGAAACGATGGGCCAGAGCGTGAAGACCGCAAGGAAAATCAGCGATGGCAGCAGAAAGACGTAAGCGACGGCGCCGCTGCCATCTAACGAAAAGAATGAGGTGAGGGAGCGAGACCAATGCCCGCTTCCCTCGCCTTTTCGTTCTTCGAGGTCAAGCTGATTGAACGATGGCTTCAACGGTTGCTATTCCAATTCACAGCCGTTTTGTGTCAGCACATCGTTGGCGCGCTCTTGAGCCACAGCCAGCGCGTCTTCCGGCGACAGTTCACCGGTATTGACCGCTTCAATCGCTTGCGTGGTTATGACCTGGATTTCCTGGCCGCCGTATGTTGCCGGGAACTCCTTGACCGCATATTCGAGCTGGAAGCGAGCGGTGGACGCTTGCGGAACTTCGGCGGCATAACTCATCAGGGGGTCAACTTCCCAAGCCGCGTTGCGCGGCGCGACATAGCCGCTGTCGATTCCCCACTGTCCGATTTGCTCTGGGCGCACCATCCAACGGATAAACTCCCAGGCGGCGTCTTGACGCTCCTTGTCGATGTCCTTCATGATGTAGTAGTTTCCGCCCCCGACGTTGGCGCCGTAACCGGCCTCGCCGGCGGGCATGAAGGCGGTGCCTACTTCAAAGGGCGAATTTGCCAGGAGCGTGCTGAGGCTGCCGGTTGAGTGATAGATCATCGCGGAAGCGCCAGCAATAAAGTCGGCGGGCGCCGTGCCCCAGGCGACAGCGCCGTCCGGCATTACGCCCTCTTCCTGCAGCCTGCGCAGGAAAGCAAGCGCTTCTATGGCTTCGGGAGTGTCCAGATAAACGCCGCAGGGATCGTCTCCCAGCGAGCCGATATGACGCCCGGCCTGAATCGCAAAGTTGGCGAAGATCCAGAACGACGTTGGCACTTCAACGCCCCAGCGCGTCACATTATCGCCATCGCGCGCGACAAGCTGTTTGCCGAATTCTACCAGCTCTTCCCAGGTCGCCGGCGGTGTATCCGGGTCGAGCCCGACCTCGGCGAAGGCATCTTTGTTGTAGTACAAAATCGGCGTCGAGCGCTGCCAAGGTATGCTCCAGACTTGGCCGTCGGCGATATTGTTGGCCATGAATGCCTCGAAGAAGTCGTCGATATCCAATCCATTTTCGGAGGCGATATAGTCATCCAGCGGGATAATGCCTTCCAATTGGATCAGCGTGTAAATGTCAATACCCAGCAGGATGGCGACGTCGGGCGGCTGACCGGATAGTATCGCGGCGGTCGCTCGCGCCATGTTTTCGGCGTAGCCGCCAGTGAAGATGGGCTCAACCTGAATATGATCGTGGGTCGCGTTGAACTCCGCCACGTAGCCGTCAATGGCTTGCGCCAGCGGACCGGCAACCCCGACGGGGTAGAAGAATTGGAGGGTTATGGGTTCTTGCGCTGACGTTCCGCCAATCAACAGCAAAACGCTGCACAACAACACAAACAATCTAAATGACACGGATTTGCTTGACATTGTAATCTCTCCACTGTAGGTTGATCTGTGTCCGTTTCCGAGCTTAGCTGGGCTCCAAGATTGGTCGATAGGCATCCTTTCTTCTACCAGCGAGCGCGCGTCGGGTACTGTGGCGCCCGGGCGCGTCATTCCTCTACCATGAGTCGGCCGCCGGCCCCGAGCCCGAAGCGTCTGTGGTCAAGTCACGATTGGAGGGGGCCTCAGAACCACAGCATCATACTATAACTCACTTGGCGGAATTGACCAAAAAACTGTTCAGGTTGCGCCGGCAGCGGTCGCCTTGTCTAGCGACATGACTTTACAGGGTGGTATAATCACCGTATAAATCGCAGCAGTCGCATTCAGGAGAACTTTGGTGGAATTGACGTCCTTGATATCGCAATTGGTTGACGCTGGCATTGGAGACGTTGCAACCATTGTCATTGTTATATTGTATATTCGTTATTCATCTAGTGAAACGCGCCGCGAAATAAGTAAAGAGATTGATGACAAAGTTGGATCTCTCAAGTCGGACTTGGTCAAATTGATCAAGGAGAATCGTCAGGAGATTACCGCTCTTAGAACAGAAACGCGGCAAGAATTTAAGGCAGTCAGGACAGAAACGCGGCAAGAATTTAAGGCAGTCAGGAATGAAACGCGGCAAGAATTTGACGCGGCGAGGACAAATTCAGAGCAAGCGCATCAAGAAACGCGGCAGGAAATCCAGGCGGTCAGGACAGAAACGCGGCAAGAAATCCATGCGGTAAGGACAGAAATGCGGCAAGAATTCGACGAATCAAGGGCAAATTCAGAGCAAGCGCATCAAGAAACGCGGCAGGAAATCCAGGCGGTAAGGACAGAAACGCGGCAAGAATTTGACGCGGCGAGGACAAATTCAGAGCAAGCGCATCAAGAAACGCGGCAGGAAATCCAGGCGGTAAGGACAGAAACGCGGCAAGAA
>JAPOYU010000071.1 GCA_026706395.1 Chloroflexota bacterium | reverse complement strand
ATTGTATTTGTCGGCATCGGCGTTGTAATTGTCCATTGACGGCGGAATGCTGGAACCGTTGCCGGGCAAGCCTTTGCCGCTCAAAACGGTGTCGATGATGGCTTGGCGGTCTATGGCGTAGGAAAGCGCCTGGCGCACGCGCGCGTCATCGAGCGGCGGCTTTGTGCAGTTGTAGGCGATAAAGGCTCGGCGAGTGCTGGGTCCGGCGCCGGCGATGATACCTGGCGCGCGACCGAAGATATCAAAGCTCTCAGGCGGCACCTGTTCCATGACGTCGGATTGGCTGGCGACCAGATTGGCCATACGCACGCTGGCTTCCGGCACTTCGCGATAGGTCAGGCTGTCCAGGAGCGGCAAGCCCTCGACGAAGTAGTCGGCATGGCGCGAAAGCTCGACGCGATCTTGCGCGATCATGTTCTGGAAAGCAAAGGGACCGGTCCCGACGGGTTCCAAATTGAAGCGATCCATACCCTTATCATTGAAGGTGGCTTCCGGTAGCACGGACATAACAAAGAGACGCTCCGGCAGCAGACCGAAGGGTTCGTTGAGATGGATTGTGGCGGAGTAATCGCCCGTCGCTTCCGCCCCGTCAATGGGCGTCAGAAAGTTGGCGAAGAGAGAGGCGGTTTCCGGATTCTGAATCAAACTCACGGTGAATGCGAAGTCAGAGGCCTTCATCTCGGTGCCATCGTGGAACATGACACCCTGGCGGAATTCCAGATTCCAGGTGAGATCATCCACCTGTGTGGGCGGTCCGGCCAATAGATCCGGCACCTTGTTGAAGACGGCGTTGTTGATCGTCAGTTCGCCGATGGCGGTGGACAGCACGGGGTTCAGGCGGCCGAAACTGTTGGCGATATCGATCGTGGCGGCGGAATCGCCTTGAGCGACGACTGATGCCAGCGGGCTGGCCGAATAGACGAGCGCGCCGGCGCCGGTGGTGAGCATGGTCTGCAGAAAGCGCCTGCGCGAAAGCGAGTCGCCCGCTAACATCCTAGAGGTATTGCGAATGTCCTTCTCTTGTTTGCGATTCATTTAGGATTCTCCATACACGGTTCTACTGAATAAGTTGGCGATACGTACTGCTTCAATATGTCAAAGGCAAATCCTCCTACGCTATTCTAGTCTGGCAATAAAGGCGAACGTCTCCGTCCCAAGCGACTAACCGGGCTAGTTCCATGATCGCTCGCTCCAAATGTTTTCGACCGTTTCGAGCGTTAGCTGTATATCGGCCTCGGTATGCGCGGCCGACAGATACCAAAGCCCGCGCGAGAGCAAGCGAATGCCTCTGTCCAACATCGCGCCCACGAATTCGCTGTTTCGAACCCCATCGATTTCCAGGCTGTCGCGGTAGTCGGCGACGGCTGAGCGCTGCGTGAAGGCCAGGTGAAATACGGGACCGAAGCCTTGCACGAGAATCGACAGTCCCGATTCGGTAGCCAGATCGCGCAAACCCTGCATCAGCGTCTCGCCCAATCGATGAATACGCTGATAGTCAAGGCGTTCCAATTCGCGGATGGTGGCGACGGCTGCCGCGGTCACCATGACGTTGGCATTGTAGGTGCCGGAATGATTGACCTGCAATTTGGCGATGGGCTCCATCAGGTGACGTCTGCCCGCGAGGCAGGCGATGGGAAAGCCATTCGCCATCGCTTTGCCGAAAGTCGCAAGATCCGGCGTAACGCCGAAGTAAGTCTGCGCGCCACCCAACGCCAGCCGAAAACCGGTGATGACTTCGTCGAATATCAAGACGATGCCGTGTTCCGTGCAGAGATCGCGGACCGCTTCGAGATAACCGGGCCGGGGCGGAACACAAGCATTGTTGCACATCACCGGTTCCATGATTACTGCGGCCAGCTCGTTGCCATGTCGCCGCATAGCCTGCTGCAAGAGATTCAAATCATTCCAAGGCAGGACGATGATATTCTCGCGCATATTGGCTGGCTGACCGGCCGAACCTAAAACAGCCTTGGGCGCGTCACGCGGGCCAGCCTGCTCCGGCGACGGCCCGCTGCTGACCAAGGTCTCGTCATACCAGCCGTGATAGTGGCCTTCGAACTTGAGGATTTTGTCGCATCCCGTGTGGGCGCGGGCGGCGCGTATCGCCGCGTGCACCGCCTCCGAGCCGGAATTGCAGAAGCGGAGGAGTTCGGCGCAGGGCAGGATTCGCTGGAATCGCTCCGCCAGGTCGATTTCCAGTTCGTGCTGCGCGCCATAAAGCTGGCCGTTGCGCAGCGCCCGTTCGACGAAGTCAAGCACCGCCGGCGGACTATGCCCGAGGAACATCGGCCCTTGTGACAATGTAAAGTCGAGATATTCGTTCTCGTCCGCGTCGATCATTCGGGCGCCGCTGGCGCTGCGGAAGTAGAGCGGCGGCTGCGCCAGGGCGCGCACGTTGCTGTTGACGCCGCCCGCCAGCGATGCCTGCGCTCGCTCGAAGAATTCTGCCGATCGCTGATATCGCGACATGATCAAAAGCTTCTCTATTAATCAGACACTGTTACAAGAACTGTCTTTGCATTGGTGACTATAACGCGAGCTTTTCAATTGCGCGAATACTATTGTTACAGTGGCGCCACAAGCTTCAATCCAGCGGGAAAATCGGGCGCTTCAAGTGTTGATAGGGAAAGCGCGACAAATTGGCGCTGCACAAGCCAGCCGTGTCCATCTCGATGACGGCAGCGGCAATCGGCATATAGGCGGCGCGATAGGCGACAGCCGATTTGACGACGATCATGCTCTGCATTTCGGGAATGATGCCGATGTGGCGCAGTTGAGCCAGATCCAGCGGCGGGGTCTTGCGCTCGGTCAGCAGGATGTTCACGCCGCCAACGCGGAGCCAGGCGCAGCGGCCCATATGCACCGTGCTGCCATAAAACGCGGCGAAGTGATTGTCGGGCAACTCACACTCGAAGACGCCATCGGAAAGCGAGCGTACGCTTCCGGTCACGGTGACCGGTTGCCCGTGCCATTCATCAACTTTGCCGCCCACCGCAAGCGTAAATTCCGACCCGTGTCCGGCAGTCCAGCAGAGGTCTACCGCTTCCGGATCGGCCAACACTATAGCGCCTTCGCTGACATCTTGGTCCAGCATTGCGGCGAGGGAATCGGCGCCGTCGCCGGTTGTGCCGCCGCCGATATTATCAGCCGAATCCACCAGGATAACGGGTCCGCGTTCTTGTCTTTTGGCTAGCAATACAGCCTCGTTCGGCCCGAGGAAGCGTGGCAGCGTCTCTTTCCGATGGTCAAACAAGATTGCGCTCAGTTCGTCTGCATAGGAGGCAGCAAGCTCCGGCTGGTTATCAGTGGTTACGATTATGCTTGGACCGGTGAAGGGCGTATCGGCGTAGGCAAAGCCAGCCATTACCGCGATGCTTATCACGTCATCTTCTGCCTTGATTTCGGCGGCGCGCGCATGCACTGACGAGAGGGGGGCTGCTTCCGTGCCGGTGCTTTGCGCCGGCAGCAGCAGTGCAGGGCGAGCGTATGCCGCTGTCGGCCGGAGTTCTCGCCGCAGCAGGCGCGCCATAATCTGCGCCGCTTCGACGCCCCGCGCATAGCCATCAGTATGCGGATTGGTATCGTAAGCCAGGAGCACATCCGCCATTTCAACCAGGCGCGGGCTGATGTTGCCATGCATATCCAGCAGGACGACGATCGGTACTGCGCCGCCGACGATGGCGCGCGCCTGCGCCAGAATATCCGCTTCGGCATCCAACTCGCCCTCCGCGACCATTGCGCCGTGCAAAGCCAGCAGCAGGCCATCGACCGGCATGTGCTGCGCAAGTCGATTCGTTAGCTCGCTCAGGAGCTCGCGATACGCCGCTTCGGTGACGACGCCGGCGGGCATAGCGGCGGCGTACAAGGTCGGCAGAAGCTGCCAGCCACATTTGCTGGCCTGGTCGATCATACCGCCGATACCGCTGCGTGAAGCCCGCATGTATGTGATAAGGTCTTCGCCGCAATGCAGAGATTGTGTTTCGAAGTCCGCTAGGGCTGTCGGTTGCTCCATGAAGGTGTGGGTCTCGTGAAGGATGCCGCCGATAGCGACGCGCAATCCTGTTGACGCGCTGATGCCTGACATGGTGTCGCGAACCTCGACTCTCAATTGCCAGGATGATAATTCTGAGTGATATGGGCGATGCCGTCGCCGACCTTCACGGACGGGATTCCGCGCAGCATGATGATCACTCCATCTTGATCGGCGTCGACCTGTGCCACCTCTATGCCGGTTGCGTCCAGGATCATGCCGAGGCGCTGGCCCGTCTTGACATTCTCCAACAATGAAATTTCGCGCTGGAAAAACCCGTCGACCGGCGCATGGATGACCGTATCCAGGTTTCCATCGCCCACCAGATGATGCGTCAGTCGTCGCCGGTTCAAGTTCCCGCTGATCATATCCAGGTGCTTCATAACGTTTATTACGCCATCGCGAAAGCATGCGACCACATCAGGATCGCATCCGCCGCCTGGCGCTTCGGAATACAGCGATGGAATGCCCATCGACGTGGCGGCCGAGATGCTGCGCCCGGCTGGCAGCGGCAGTGGATGCCCCCACATGACCGGCGCGCCAAAGGCGGCTGCTGCTTCAAGCGAGGCTCGGCCTAATTCGCCGTCGTCATGCACGTATCCGATCAGCGTTGGAATTTCATAGGCGATACCGCCGGTATGCAAATCGATAAGAAAGTCGGCATGGGGCAGCAGCTTCCGGGATAGCCACCCGGCGATCTGTCTTGTGATGGTGCCATCAACATCGCCGGGAAAAACGCGCGCCAGGTTTAGACCGTCGATCGGGCTAGTGCGCTGTATGGCTTCGTAAGCGGGCATATTGCAGATGGGCGCCATAATCAGTCTACCGCGCAGATCCTGTGACTTGATCGCGCTGTGAACCTGCGGGATTGCGGCGATCCCTTCGTATTCATCGCCATGCACACCGGCCAAGACCAGCAGCGTCGGTCCCTCTTCCGCGCCGATGACAGCCAGCAGTGGCAGCCGCCAGTTGCCGCCGTCGGCTCGCCGCGCGATATCCAGCCAGACGGTCTGCTTTCCGGCGCGCGGCAGTTGGTCGACTTCAAAGTCTCTTATATGCATTGTACGCTCAATTGCCGCGGAAACTGGATTCCCGGCGGCATGATCGTCTGGCACGTTCAATTGTGCCTGATTTGCAGAATCTCTTCCGCTTCTATCATGGGTAGCGGCACCTCAGCGGTCATTCTTTGCAGCGCTTGGCTATCCTTAAACCCGATGCCGGTCAAAATGCCGACGACCTTCTCATCCCCGCGCAGACGCCCAGCGCGTCGATCCTCCTTTATGGCAGCCCAGACGACTGCCGCCGCCGGTTCAACAAAAATCCCTTCTTCACTGGCCAATTCCGATTGCGCCTGGTAGGTGACCTCGTCGGGGATCGAAAGCGCCCAGCCATCCGACTCGCGCAGATCTTGCAGTACCAGATCGCCATCAGGCGGCGATGTCAGAATAATGCCGGAAACGGCGCTGGCACAGTCATCGAGCGGCTGAACCGGGCGTCCTTCCCGCCAGGCTTGACTTATCGGATCGCATCCTTGTGGCTGTACCGCCACCATGCGCGGAAGGCGATCGATGTAACCGGCAGCGCGCCACTCGCGGAATCCTTTCCAGATGGAGCTCAGCAGCCCGCCGCCGCCGACGGGCACATAGACCACATCGGGGGGATCGTTATGCAATTGCTGACAGACCTCGTATGAAATCGTCTTCGCGCCTTCCATAGACTGCGGACTGTTGCTGCGCGCGGTGATCAGCATGAGCCAATCGTTGGCGTCGCAGATGGCGGCGATGTTAGCCCAGGTCGCCTTTTCGGCGGCGGGGTCGTAGCCCAATCTCTTGACAGACTTCACCTGCGGGCCATAGGCGATAATCTGCGCGATCTTCGACCGTGGCGCCCGCTCCAGGGTGAAGAGGTAGCCGTCGAGGCCGGCCCGCGCCCCGTAGGCGGCCAGGGAGGCGCCGGCGTTACCCGAAGAGGTGGCGGCCCAGGCCTGCTTGCCAAGCTGGCGCAAGTAGGTGATGCCGACCGTGGCGATGCGATCTTTGTAGGAGCCGGTCGGGTTCAGCCCTTCGTTCTTGAAATAGAGTTGCGGGAGATCAATATCGTTACCCAAGCTTGACGCTGGCAACAACGGCGTGTCGCCTTCGCCCAAGCTGACGATGTGTTGCTCGTCGATCAGAGGCAGATGGCTCGCGTAAGGCCATATGCCGGGCAACTCTGATTGAAGCGGAATGTCGGCAGAGTCGTAGCGCACATCGAGCAGGCCGCCATCATGCGGGCAGTTTGCCGCCTTCAGGTCTTGGCAGGTCCGTTCACAGGTGAGGCATACCAGACGAAACATATTCTCTCCCGACGTATCGGTCTCGCCTGAATTGTAATTCTCGAGGGTGGGAATCGCTACCGCTCGCTATAAGTCGCGAGCTGGGGCGGAAGCGAAAGCAAATGCGGCGAGAACAGGCTGCCGGCGCCCGCAATCGGCACGGGTATAGAATTTGACTTGATTCGGCGATTTCGCTATCTTACGTTGGTGGTCGATTGGTCCTTGCCCGCTTTGTTTGAGGAATGGTGACGATGAACGATATTGAAAAATACGAATTTGATCGGTTGGGATACATCGTTATCCCGGACTTCTTAACTGATGACCAGGTGAAAGCGCTCTCTGCCGCGATCGACGCCCTGGAAGAACACGCTCTGGCCCAGGCCGATCGCCCTCCGGACAAAATCAGCGCCATTGGTCTTGAATACCGCCATGATGCCGAAAGAGGCTATTTCGCCACTGGCGCGCGGGAACACGGCAAAACCCTGATCATAGAGGACTTTTTCAACGCCGACCCCAGTTTTGACATGCTGATCGATCATGCGCCAACCATGGCTTACATAAACGCGATCATCCAGGAACGCCCAACCATCAACAACTGCGAGATTCGCATTCGCTATGCCGGCAACCAGACCGGGTCGCATATGGGCGGGCCGGTGGGCAGGAAACATCGCTATTATTACTCGGGCCAAGGCATCGACTGCATGATGGTGCGCATGGTTTACTTCCTGCATGATGTGGGACCGGGCCAGGGCGAGTTCTGCGTCGTGCCAGCAACGCACAAGAGCAATATGGCGTCGCCCTATGCGGGCAGGAATCCCGATACGGAACCGGGCATGATCGGCCTACCGGTCAAAGCCGGCGACGCAATCTTCTTCACCGAAAACCTGCGGCACGGTGGCTTGACCAATCGATCGAACCAGACCCGCAAAACGCTGCATGTCGGTTATGGACCCTTCTGGATGAAATCACAGAACCATAGCACCATGGACGAAGAACCCTACATCCTCCCCGCCACTTTCGCGCGTTTGAACGATGCGCAGCGTCTGCTCTTCCGCGCCCACCGTACGATGTTGGATAACGGCTGAAATGATTGATATTGAAAGACGGGAACTTGCTGGGATCCCTTGCATTACCCTGCGTGATTCGCGCGTCGACGTCGACACGCGCGCCATCGAGTTTGAGTGAACGCCCCCGCCGCGAGCGCCCAGTATTTGACTT
>JAPOYU010000114.1 GCA_026706395.1 Chloroflexota bacterium | reverse complement strand
GATACGACGCTTCTCGATGAAGCCTTCGTGAACCTGGATCGCCAGGTTCAAGACTTGACCGTCGGCGTTCTGCCATAGCCCGTCGCCGCCGCGAACGTAGCCATTGGCGGTCAGCAATTCTTCAGCCGCCATGTGGTCCGCCGTGGAGCTGAGGCCCATGCCGGCGTCTTCAATCGCGTCGATGAAGGGGAACATGGCGCCGTACTCAACGAACATCGTGCGCGAAGGAATGGTGACGCCCTCGTACGCGACCTCAATGATGTTGTCACGGTCGACGATGTTATTGATCGCCCAGCGCATATCCGGGTTGTCCCAAGGTTCAACGTCCGTCTGGAAGGACAGCTGCCGCGGGCAGGGATCCAGCCATACGTAAGGCATGCCATCGACCCAGGCGAAGATGTTGTCGTTCTGCGCCTGCATCGCTTCGAAGGCGCCCAGAGTGACATCCATGATGCTGTCGACTTCGTTGTTGACGGCCAGGGTGGTGCGGATCTGATCGTTGCCGGTGATGATCCAGATCAAGCGCAGCGGCTCAGGCATCTTCAGAGAGCCGGTCGCAGCGCCCCACCAATCGTCGTTGCGATCATAGATCCAGGTCGTCTCATCGGCGTGGGTCAGCGTGTAGGGACCGGAGCCGACGGGCGGGAAGTTCTTGAAGGTGAAGGGGTCTTGGTCCGCCCAGACGTGCTCGGGCATGATCAGAATCTCACCACCGATTTTGACCGTCAGCAGGTCAAGCTGGAAGCGCGGGTTGGGCTGCTTCAAGTTGAACTGAACCGTCTGCGGATCAATGGCTTCCACGCTCTCAACCCAGGTCTGGGCTTTGCCGGCGCGCCAGAGGCCTGAGTTATCCGGGTTCATCAGCATCTCAAAGGTGAAGACGACGTCATCAGCATCCATCGCTTCGCCATCGGACCAGGCCGCGCCTTCGCGCAGGTTCAAAGTCCAGACATCGAGCGAATCATTGCTGGACGCGCTCTCCCCCAACCAAGGCACGATTTCGCCGGTTTCATAGTTCAGGATGAACAGCGGCTCAAAGACAGCCTGGCCCAGACCGCCGTTGCCAAGATTATTCGGCACGTAGGGGTTGTAGTTGTCAAAGGCGGGTTGGGGACCGACTCGACCGTCGCGGTCGAAGATTGCGGTGTCTTCGCGTGCGACATCCTGCGCCATAGCCGTGAAGCTAAAGGCCGCCAGGACAACGACGAGAAGCGCGAGAAGAACAGTTCTTGCGTTCATGTGTTGTACTCCTACAACTATTGAATGGATGGTTTGCCTTCGCCAACTCCAGTTACGGTTTGCCATTCGCTTCGGAATGACGGGCGCGTCGGCGGCGCCCAGGATTGCCTGAACCTATATCGTTTTCTGCCTTTCGATAGCGCCTCCTCTCGCTAAGTCTCGACTACAGGTTCGACGCCGACAGTTGGCGCCGCTGTTGACGCTCTCACGCGCAATTGAGTCGGCATAGTATAACTGCGCGGCTCCATATCGCCAGCCTCTAGCCGCTCCAGCAACAGCTGCGACGCCGCCTTGCCCAATTCAAATGCGTCTTGCGATACAGTCGTCAACGGAACGCTGAGGCGCGAAGCCATGCTGATATCATCAAAGCCAACAACTGAAATATCGCCCGGCGCGCCGTAACCCATATTGCGCAGCGCGCTGATCGCGGGCAAGCTGCATTTAAGTCGGGATGCGTTCGCCATATTTCCAGCGCCCGGATATGATCAACTGTCGCAACTGATTGTGCAATTGCGCATGCAGCGAAATGCAGCTATTGTGATCGAGGCGCATCTTATCCAGTAGTGTAGTGGCGGCATAAAATCTGGCGCAAGCGCTAAGAAAACTCTAGATATGTACATAGATGTATGTACAGCGCGTCAAGATATCACGGATTTTCCCGCGATGCAATACATGGTTGCCGACGACTGCCGAATCAATCGGCTGGTTTTGGACAACTGCGCGCCAAATCAAACTCGCCTTGTGATAGAATTAAACGCGCGCTCGTCTTGGCCTCGAAACCCGAGTCAACGCAGCGGGCGCTCTTTTTCAGAAGAAGGTCGCAAGGAAAAGTTCGAGCGCCATGGAAGCCTCTCGCAGCCAAAAGGGCTGCCTTAAGACGACCCTCATCATGGTCGGCGGCGCCGTCGCCTTCATCGCCGCGATTATCCTGATCGGCGACCTCAAGTGCGCTTACGATGTCGAGGACTGGTGGATGCCGCTCTACCCTAAGGGCGAGACGGTGGATGTGCAATACGATTTCCTGCGCCCGCGCGCCTGGGGCACAACCACCTGGACGATGATCACGACCGATGATGTCGAGACGGTCAAGCAATTCTATCGTGACACGCGCCTGTTCACGCTCAAGAATAAGACCCGCGGCATCGCCTGGGGGGATTCCCACGTGCAGCCGCTCGAAGACGGCGAGGGCAGCCGCATCATCTTGCTTAGCGTCTGCGGCATTTGACCGGCTTATGAAGATCGCCGCTTTTCCCAAATGCTACCTCGATGACATCGCCGGCCAGCGTACGATGTCCGTCTTTGATTGGATCGACATGGCGCGTACGCTCGACGCCGACGGCTTGGAAATGTATGAGGGTTTCTTCACCAGCTTGGACGACGCATACATCCTGAGCGTCCGCGACGCCATTGGGGAGGCCGGCTTTGAAATGCCCATGCTCTGCTGTTCGCCAGATTTTACGCAGCCCGACCCCGAAGAACGGGCGCGCGCCGTCGAGCACGAAGCGCAGATGATTCGCGTCACCAAGCTCCTCGGCGGGGAAGGCGCCGTCTGTCGCGTCTTGAGCGGCCAGCGCTATCCCGAAGTCAGCCGTGAGCAGGGCATCGAATGGGTGGTGGAGTGCATTGAGCAGGTTCTGCCGGTCGCGCGCGAACACGGCGTCATCCTGGGCCTGGAGAACCATTATAAGGATGGCTTCTGGCGTCACCCCGAATTCGCCCAGAAGATGGATGTCTTCCTCGAATTGCTCGACGCCATTCCCGAACGCGAATACTTCGGCGTGCAATACGACCCATCCAACGCCATCGTCGCCGGCGACGACCCGATCGAACTGCTGCGGGCGGTGGCTGACCGCGTCGTCAGCATGCACGCCAGCGACCGCTTTCTGGCGCCGGGCGCTAGCTTGGATGACTTGCGCGCCGGCGATGGCAGCATCGGTTATAGCGATGCCCTGCAGCATGGCGTGACCGGGCGGGGCCTCAACGACTACGACGCCATCTTTCAGATTCTGCGCGATGTCGGCTACGACGGCTGGATCAGCATCGAAGACGGCATGAACGGCATGGAAGAGATGCAGGCCTCGCTCGAATTCCTGCACCGCATGCGCAGGAAGTATTTTGCCGACGAAGGCGAGTTGTAGGGGCGAGCTATAAGGTCGCCCACAGGACTGATCAGTTGGTGTAGGGGCGACCTGCCATGTCGCCCGCCGCGTCACGAATCGTAGGGGCGACCCTTGGGTCGCCCTCGAACTGGCAAGGACACAACAAATGGACGCACTCATCAAATACGGACGCGAAGACAAAAACGTCGAACTGCGCCCCATCCCGCAGCCGCCCGATCCCAGACCGGGCGAAGTCGTGGTGGAAGTGCGCGCCGCCGGCGTCTGCGGCAGCGACATCCACATGTGGCGCAACCATCAAAGCTGGGCGATCAAGCTGCCGCTGGTGCTCGGTCACGAATTCTGCGGGACCATCGCCGCGGTCGGCGCGGATGTAGCCGGCTTCAAAGCGGGCGATCGCGTGGCAGTGGAGACGGCGGCCGAAGTCTGCGGCAACTGCGCCTATTGCCACTCCGGCGATTACAACCAGTGTCCGCATCGCCTTGGATATGGCGCGCTCATCGACGGCGCCTTCACCCAATATGTCACGGCACGAGAGGCGATCCTGCATCATATCCCGGATAACGTGTCCTTCGAGCAAGCCTCGCTCACCGAGCCAATCTGCGTGGCTTACAACGCCCTGGTCGAAAAGACGCCAGTCATCCGACCCGGCGATACGGTCGTCATCCAGGGACCCGGTCCCATCGGCATGATGGCGCTGATGATCGCCAAGCTGCGCGGCGCCGGCGAGATCATCGCGCTCGGCACGAATGTTGACAAAAGTCGCTTGGCAATCGCCGCCGAAATTGGCGCGACCAAGACGCTCAACATCGACGAAGACGACCCGCTCGAGCTTGTCCACTCGCTCGGCGATGGCTATGGCGCCGACCTGATCGTCGATTGCAGCGGCGCCAGCATCGCCCTGAAGTCGGCTATGGAGCTGGTCCGTCCCAACGGCATCATCACCAAAATCGGCTGGGGTCCGCAGCCGCTGGATTTCAATCTCGATCCGCTGGTGCAAAAGGCGATCACGCTGCAAGGCTGCTTCAGCCATCTCTACTCGACCTGGGAACGCGCCCTGGCGCTGCTGTCCAGCGGCCAGATCGACCTGACGCCAATCATCGGCGGCGTGTACGAGTTGGGCGAATGGGAAGAGGCTTTCGAAGAAATGGAAGCGGGCGTCAACGTCAAGTCGGTCCTGCTTCCGGCTTCCTAATCGCAGATGATGTAGGGGCGACCCTTGGGCCGCCCATCATTGGAATCGTGTCTTTGCGGGCGACCTGATAGGTCGCCCCTACACTAACGGCAAGGGTGAAGGGGCCAGGAAACGGGGTAAACTATGGACGCCAAAATCCAAATCTCAATCGATGTCATCGACCTGGACGAAGCGCTTGACCTCGCCCGCGCCTCGGTGCAAGCCGGCGTCGATTGGCTGGAAGTCGGCACGCCCCTCCTGCTGGCCGAAGGGCTTCATGCCGTGCGCGCCTTCCGCTCGGCCTTCCCCGAAACGCCCATCGTCGTCGATCTCAAGACGATGGATGGCGCCGGGCTGGAAGCCGAGATGATGTTCAAAGCCGGCGGCGATATGGTCGTCGTCATGGGCCAGGCGCATGACGCCAGCATCATCGAGCAGGTGAAAATGGCGGCGCGTTATGGCAAGCAAGTCATGTGCGATGTCATGCTCTGCCCGGACAAACCCGGCCGCGCGCGCCAAGCGCAAGACATGGGCGTCGACTACATCATCGTGCACACCGGCTTCGACGAGCGCAATATGATCCCGGGTCTCAGCCCGCTTGATGATCTTGAAGATGTGCTGGCGGCCGTCGATATCCCCGTGCAGGCGGTCGGCGGCTTGAGCGTGCCCCAGGCGATTCAGACCCTGGCGCTGGGCGCTGAGATCGTCGTCTTCGGCGCGCCCTTGGTCATTAGCGGCAAAGAGTTCAAAGCGGCTGATCCAAATTTCGACCGCCAACTGCGCGAGATCGTCCAGTCCGTGCGCGAGGCTTAAGCGGCATCGTAGCTTTCGCGCGCCGACGGTGTTTCAGCAATTGTCAGTTTGTGAAATATTTCGCATTGTCGCCCGCCAAGCATCCTATTGAGCGAGCGCGAACTGTCGCGTATACTACGCTGCTTGTTATGCGCGCCGATATTTTGAACGAGCCACTATGTACATAAGCGACAAGCAATTCGGGGACATCGTCGACTTCGACCAACTGCGTCTGTCCATACGCCATCTCTACGACGCGCTCCTGCCCGACTTCGACATGCACAAGTCGCTGCAAGTCGGCACCGAGCTCTACGGCGACGAGCCGGATGTCATGATCGCGGCCGGCGCCAGCATGCTCGCCTGGATGACCATCATCGCCGCCGGCGAAGACGAAATCGCCGAGGAGCTCAAAGACAGCCTCTTCACGCTCGGCTGGACGGAAGAAGAAATCGGCTCCGACCTCTTGAGCGCAACGACTCTGGCAACCGCCCTGAATGATAAGCCCAATTGCGTCGATTATCATCTCAAAGGGCGCAAGTGGCTGATCAACAACTCTTACCACGCCGATTACCACACCATCGTCGCCAAGACCGATCCCGATTCCAGCGGACCCCGCTCGCTCTCGATCTTCCTCGTGCCCCAGGGCAGCTGCAAAAATTGGCGGCGGCTGGAGACGCATGTCCTGCGGCGCATGGTGCTGACCAGCTTCGACATTGACGGACCGGGGCGCCTGCTCGGCAAAGTCGGGCATGGCTTGCAAATCCTGCAGCGCATGGCCATGCCCAGCAAATACCAATGCGCCTACGTCGGCATCAACCTGCTCAACGAAGCCATCCCAGCCAGCATTGAGCACTTGTCGAAGAAGCGCATCTTCAACGAGAATCCCATCAACTTCAGCAATGTGCTGCGGCAGATGTATAATATCGTCCTGCAGGCGGCGGTGCTGAACTTCATCTATTATCGCGCGCTGGCTTTGAGCGCGAGCAACTTCCTGCAGTTTCACGGCGTCATGCTCAAGTCCTGGCTGCTGCTGCGCGCCAACGAATTGCTGGGGCAGAACTTGCTGGTGGTCGGCTCCAAGGGCTTCCTGGCTGAGTCCGTCATCGGGCGCAACGCCATCGACTCTTTCGTGCTGCCCGTCTTCGATGGCCATTACACCATCAACACGCTGATGACGGCAAAACACGTCCGCCGCTACCTGGGCGCCAGCCGCCGCGCCGATGTCCGCGAACGACTGGCCATCCTGCGCCATGGCGCCGCCTCCTCCAGCGCTGGCGACCCCATCCGCGCGCACTCGCGCAAGCTGCGCAATCCCGATTTCTTCGATTACGCCCAATACATCGAAGACCTCGAATTGCCAATCGACCTGGACGCGCGCCGAATCGTCGCCGCCATGAGCGCGCTGACCGACGAGCTGCATGACCGCGATTTGACCGCGGACCCGGAACATCGTTACAAGCTCGGCACGATGCTGCACTGGATGGAGGCGCTGCTGGCCGCCTGCGAAATGTGGAAGGCGACCGACGAAGACGAATATCTCAACGCCGTCGCCATGCAGTACAACGCCTTCGTCAATCAGTTTAACCAGATCATCAGCGAAAGCGGCTTGCGCGCCAGCTTCCTCCCGCTCATGCGCCAGCGGTCGCTGAACAGCTTCGGCGCCCCGCGCGAGTTTCTCCTGCGCCTGTACAAGTTGGCCCAGCAATTCTCGTCGCCGCGCGAGGCAATAGCCAATCTGTAGGGGCGACAACCCATGTCGCCCGCCAATCGCAAACCTGTAGGGGCTAGGCATTACCGCGCCCGCAAAGAGATACGGGTAGGAAGTGAAATAATGGCGCAGAATAGAAACCTCCACCAAGCGAAGACCAACAAGAAGGACGAGTTCTATACGCAGCTATCCGATATCGAAAATGAGCTGCGTCATTACACCGAGCACTTTCGCGGCAAGGTCGTCTATTGCAATTGCGATGATCCGCGCGTGAGCAATTTCTTCCATTACTTCGCCTACAACTTCCGCGTCCTCGGCTTGAAGAAACTGATTACGACCTGCTACAAGAATCAGCAAATGGACATGTTCAGCCAGCACGACGCCGAAAAGGCGATCTGGCTGGAATACGATGGGACGGAGAACGAGACCGGCGTTCCCGCAGTCGAAGACATCGGCATCCACTATCTCCAAGGCGATGGCGATTTCAGAAGCGCCGAATGCATCGAGCTGCTGAAGCAGGCCGACATTGTGGTGACGAATCCGCCCTTTTCGCTGTTCCGTGAATATGT